>JAGRHX010000470.1:1706-5108 GCA_020444775.1 Gammaproteobacteria bacterium | reverse complement strand
GCGGCGATGTTGACCATCGAGGCGCGGCTGCCACCGATGTCCGGGTGTCCGGTGATCACCAGCGCCGTGCCGTCCTCGTTGATGTGCAGCTGCGCGCTCGACTCGCCACCGGCGTTGCCCCAGTAACCGATGGCGACGCCACGGCCCTGGTTCGGACCGAGCTTCGCCGAGGCGTTCGGGTGATTGCGGATCGCGTCGATGCATTCGACCAGCCCCTGGGCACCGATCTTGCCGCCATAAATGGTCGGCTCGTCGGCGCCGAGGATGTTCTTCAGACGGAACTCCAGCGGGTCCATGCCGAGCTTGTCGGCGACCTCGTCGAGCACTGCTTCGAAGGCATAGTTGCCGACCGGCGCGCCGGGCGCGCGGTAGGCGTTGGTCTTCTGCCGGTTGCAGACGACGTCATAGCCCTTGACCTCGGCGTTCTCGATCCTGTAGCAGGAGAACGGGAAGTTCAGGGCGCGGCTGACCGGCGAGCCCGGGAAGGCGCCAGCCTGATAGCGATAGGCGCCCTGCACCGCGGTGATCTTGCCGTCGCGGGTCGCGCCGACCTTGATGGTGTTCGAGGATCCCGAGGTCGGGCCGGTGCCGCGGAACACCTCTTCGCGACTCAGCTTCATCTTCACCGGGCGACCCGACTTCTTCGACAACACCATCGCCAGCGGCTCGATGTAGACGATGGTCTTGCCGCCGAAGCCGCCGCCGATCTCGGCCGGCACGGCCTTGATGTCGCCGGTGGCCATGCCGGTGATCAGCGCGGTGACGTTGCGGACCATGAACTGGCCCTGGCTGCTGCTCCAGATGGTCGATTGGGCGTCGGGCCGGTAGCTGACACAGCAGGCCTGGGGCTCGATGTAGCCCTGGTGCACCGCGGCGGTCTTGAAGTGCCGCTCGACGATGACGTCGGCGGCGGCGAAGCCAGCCTCGATGTCACCGCTCTTGACGGTCATCACCGAAGCGACGTTGGACGGGGTGTCCGGCTTGGGCTCGACACCGCCGGTGCGCAGCCAGTCGTGCAGGATCGGCGCGTCGGGCTTCATCGCCTCGTCGACGTCGATGACGTGGGGCAGGACCTCGTACTCGACCTTGATGAGGGCCAGGGCCTGGTCGGCGATCTTCTGCGAGACGGCCGCCACCGCGGCCACCGCGTGACCGGCATACAGCACCTTGTCGCGGGCCATGACGTTACGCGCCACCCAGCGCAGGTCCTGCGGCCCCATGGGCATCGGCTTGTCGAGCGGGAAATCGGCGAGATCCGCGCCGGTCATGACCGCATGCACGCCCTTCAGCGACTCGGCCTTGGAGGTGTCGATGGACTTGATCACGGCGTGGGCGTGCGGGCTGCGCAGCACCTTGCCCCAGATCATGCCGGGCATGTTGAAGTCGGCGGCGAACTGGGCGCCGCCAGTGACCTTCTCCACGCCGTCCGGGCGAATCGTGCGCTCGCCGATCCATTTGTTCTTCAGCTCAAGCTCAGCCGTGCTCATGAGTGGGATTTCCTGTGGCGATAGTCGGGTGGGACTGGGGCGCTCGAACGTCATCGAGCCGACGCCGGCCCGAGTCCTTGGATAGGGACCGGTGTGCAGCCAGCGTGCATCGGGATCGAGCGGGACAAACCCTAATGCTTGCACGCGAGTGAGCGGCGGATCAAACCGAATCAGGTCTACCGGTCATCCTGGACGGCCCAGGGCAGTCCCAGGGAAGACCCTGGGCAGTCCCAGGGCCGGCCCCGGGGGCACTCCGGGGCGCCGCCGCAGACGCACCGGCCTGCCTGCCGTGGCGGCCGAAGGCCGCCAGCAGGACCAATAACCCGGATCAGTAACGCGGTGCGCTGTCACTGAACGGCATGCCGCGGGCGTCGAGCTGTTTGCCCAGCACTTCGAACAGCTTCCCATCCAGGGATTCCCGCGCGCCGCCCGCGGCCTTCACTCGCTCCTGAAGATGAGCCTCGCGCTTGTCCGAGAGCTGCTTGATCTGGCGTTGCAGCCGCTCGCGCGCCTCGAGCGTCTGCTCGACCACGCGCTCGCGCTCAGCCTTGGGCATCTCGACCAGCGGCGGCGGCAGCTGTGACTCGTCCACCTCGTCGAGCGACACGCGTCCGCTGGCCACGTCGGCGGCCAGGTCGCCATCGCCGAACTGATTCGCGGCGCCGCTGTCGCTGACGTTGAAGGTCGCGCGTCGGGCCTGCGCGGCGAGCGAGGCCGACTCGCGCAGGCGCAAGGTGGCCGCGACCTTCTTCTGCTTGGCCGCCTGCTCCGAGGCCGCGCCATAGTACAGACGGGTATCGTCCAGACGCGCGGCGAGCGTCGCGAGCTCGGCGTCGTAGGGCGTGGACAGCGCGACCGCGCTGCCGGACTGATCGACCTGCAGGAACTCGCCCTGACCCAGTGATGCGATCCGTTGCCAGGCCTGCTCGGTGTCGCTGGTGCGGCCACACTGGATGGTGTTGACGACGATGTCACGGCGTCTGGCCTCGGCCAGGCTCTGCGGGTACTGGACGTCGTTTTCGTAGTCCATGTGGGGCGGCGCGTCGCCGACCAGGAACAGCACCTTGTAGGTGTCATCGTCCTGGCTCCACGAGATCCGATGAACGGCCTCGTACAGCGCCTGGTTGACGCTTTCCGGTCCATCGCCGCCGCCCTGGGCCTCGAAGCCCATCAGGGTCGCGTACAGGCTGTCCAGGTCGGTGGAGAGATCCACCACCCGGGTCACATAGGCATCGCCGCGGTCGCGATAGGCCACCAGACCCATCTCGATCTCGGTCGCGCCACGCGCCTGCGCCAGGGTCGAGGCGATGGACCAGATCTTCTCCTTGGCAGCCTCGATCATGCCACCCATACTGCCGGTGGTGTCCAACACGAACACCACATCGACTTTCGGTCGGTGCTGCTGTTGCGGATTGCGGCTCACAAGCGGTTTAGTGATCGTTTTTTTTGCATCGAAAGCTTCGATTGCCGGGTAGGCAGCAACTGCTGCAGCGGTTGCGGTGAACAGGGCGATTGCAATCAGTTTTGTGTTCATGGAATACCTCCGGTTGAGTCAACAGGTTTAGCTTGAAACCAGTTTGGAAAGTGCCTTCTGCGCTGTCTGATAGGCGTGGTAAAAGTTGTCATTGACGGCTTCCGCCGGAGGCTGTTTACCGCGCCAGCTTTTGGGAATGGCGGTGAACAGCGCCTGTGTTAGAAAAAAGCACCAGATGGTGAGAAAAATGCTCCCGCTCTGCAACGTTGCCCAGGCGGCCGCTGCCAGGCTCAGGCTGCAGAGCGCGAGGTCGGCAATGGCAGCCGGTAGTCCACTGTGCTGAAAAAATGAGCGGACGATCCAGATAAATGCGCAATGCAGCAGCAGTAAGTGCAGTACGCCGGGCAGCATCACCCAACCTGCCACAGTCGTCAGCAGCCA
>JAGRHX010000470.1:0-1632 GCA_020444775.1 Gammaproteobacteria bacterium | reverse complement strand
TCAATAGCGAGATCAGCACGCGTATCGTCGTAGCGACGGGTAACAACAGATTCAGCGCACCGAACAGGACACTACCGGATAGCGCGGTGATCAGTGCCAGCACGGCGCCTTCAAGGAAAGTCGGCTGTTTCATGCCGCACCCCGCTTCTGCTTCTCCCGCAGCAGTTCGAGCTCCACCTGCTGGTCCCGGACTCGACTATCAAGACTGTGCCGGCAATCGTCCGCGGACTCTTCGAATTTCTCCGTAGCCAACAGATCAGCTTTCTGGCGGATGGTTGCCAGACGGGAGTGGTTCTGTTCGATGGCGGCATTCAGCTCGCCACAGTTTTTCACCACTCTGGCGTGTTTGGCTGACATTGCTTTTAATAATTCCGCAGCCTCCAGCCGCCGCCGGATCAGATCCCTGGCAAGCGCTTCCCGACCATGTTCAAAACAGAGATCCAGCTCGCTTTCGCAGCTGCTCAGCGATTGCCGGACCTCCTGCTCACGCTCCTCCAGCAGCGCCTGCTCACGCAGCAGCTGTTTGCAACGCGCTCTATCTGTTGCGAGTATCTCCTCCATTTCGCGAATCGCCTGGCGCAGCAGCGTTTCCGGCTCCTCGAGTTGGTCGAGCAGCGCGTGCAGGTCTGCCCGCAATAATCTTGCAACGCGTCCGATCAGTGCCATGATTGAATACCTCCGTTAGGTGGACTGTGTATTCAGTCTAAGCAGGCAGGGTCAGGGAAAGTAGACAGGCTTTGGTAAAATATCGCCGGAAATATTTACCTGAAATTTACATCTCCAGCCCGTTACCGAGTGTTAGACTGGCTCCCGATAGGTGAGATATGCAGCGCAAAACACGTATTCTGATCGTTGAAGATGAAGTGGCCATCCGCAATGGCCTGATCGACGTTTTTCTTTACCACGGCTACGAAGTCGATACTGCTGCAGACGGTAAAACCGGACTTGAGAAGGCGCTTGGCGGCAGCTTCGACCTGATCCTGCTGGACGTTATGCTCCCCGGCATGGACGGGTTTGAGCTATGCAACCGGCTGCGCGCCGCCGATCCGGAACAACCCATTATCATGCTGACCGCCAAGTCCGGTGACGAGGAGATTATTCGCGGCCTATCGCTCGGCGCCGACGATTATGTGACCAAGCCCTTCTCTGTCGCGCAGCTGGTGTTGCGGGTGAAGGCGGTACTGAGGCGAACCAATGCCGGCAGCGAAACGGCGCACCTTATCCGGCTCGGCGATTACTGCACCGTGGACTGCCTCAATCTCTCCGGGCAGGCAGGCGGAGAGACTTTAGCGTTCACCAGACGGGAGGTGGATATGCTGCAATATCTGAGTGCCAATTCGGCGCGCCCGGTATCGCGTGAAGAGCTGCTCACCAAAGTCTGGGGGTATGCGAAGAATCTCGGACTGGAGACCCGCACCGTCGATATTCACATCGCCAAACTGCGGCGCAAGTTGGAGCCGGATCCCGGCCAGCCCCGATTCCTTGTCACCATTCGCGGCGCCGGTTACCGGCTGCAGACGGACGATTGACCGGTATGGCGCACCGCAGTGCATTTTCCGGGCTGGACAGAAGACGGCTGCGCGGCTGGCTGCTGCTCTTTTTTCTGGCGCTTGCGGTGCCAACCGCGGTGCT
>JAGRHX010000469.1 GCA_020444775.1 Gammaproteobacteria bacterium | reverse complement strand
GCCGGAGCCGGTGCCGTTGTTCCTCAAGGACGGCACGGGCGCGGGCGCCATCCGACTGCTGGTCCAGGAGAAGCTGGTCAACCCGGAAGTCGGGTTCCCACAGGGATGGACCTACTGGTTCCAGCAGCGCTGAGCGCACTCGATGCTGCGACGCAGCCCTGACGGCTGCGTCGCAGCATCGAGGTCGCCAAGGCAACAGACCACACCGCCCCCCGGGGCCATCAGACGAGATTCGCAAGCCGATGTTCATTTCGCGCGCAACCCTTCACCGTCCATGGCCGTCACGGCCGCAGCAAATCGACGCAGGACGCAACGCGGGCGGCGTTGGTCGCCGCCACGCACAGCATGGCGTGACCCTGGTCGAACTGATGATCGTGATGGTGATCGTGGCCATACTCGGCGCGATCGCGCTACCGGCCTACCAGGACTACTCGCGCAACGCCAAGCGCACCGAGGCACACGCCGCCCTGAAGAAGATTGCGGGGCTACAGGAGCGGTATTTCTCGAGCACCTACCAATATGCCAGCAATGCCAGTCAGCTCGGCTTTGCCGGTTCGATCTTCTCCGACAGCCGCAACTGGCGCATCGATGTGGTCTCCGGGAACCGTACGACCTTCTCGCTGCGCGCCAGCGGCAACGACTACACCGACCCGGAGTGCACGTCCATCTCGCTGAACGGCGAAGGCGCCGAGACGGCCGTGCCGGCGGCACACGCGGACCTGTGCTGGGGCAAGGACTGACAGGTCGTGAGATCCTTCCACGGCTGCTGAGCCAGGCTCGCTCAGTCTCCGGCGGCGGCGCGCATCAAGTCCTTGGGTAGCGAGAATGTCACCCGCTCCGTCTTGCCGGAGGCTTCGGTGACCGTCTGGCCGCCCCATGCCTTGAGCTGCGTCAGGACCTGCTGAACGAGGATCTCTGGCGCCGAGGCACCGGCGGTCACGCCGACTCGTTGCGCACTCGAGAACCAGGCCTCATCGAGCTGCGCCGGATCGTCGACCAGATAGGCCGGCGTGCCGAGCTTCTCCGCAACCTCGCGAAGCCGGTTCGAGTTGGAACTGTTTCGAGAACCTACGACGATGAACACGTCGCAAGTTGGAGCCAGCTCGCGCACCGCGTCCTGTCGGTTCTGGGTCGCGTAGCAGATATCATCCTTCTTCGGCCCCGAGATCGAGGGAAAACGACTGCGCAGAGCGTCGATGACCTCCGCGGTATCGTCCATCGACAGGGTGGTCTGGGTGACGAAGGCCAGACGCTCGGGCTCGCGCACCTCGAGCTTCGCAACGTCCTCCGCCGATTCGACCAGGTACATACGCCCGCGGCTGCCCGCATTCGCCTCGTACTGACCCAGCGTGCCCTCGACCTCCGGATGTCCGGCATGGCCGATGAGCACGCACTCACGACCTTCGCGCTGGTACTGCGCGACCTCCATGTGGACCTTGGTCACCAGCGGACAGGTCGCATCGAAGATCCGCAGTCCGTTCTCGGTCGCGTGGCGTCGCACCTCCTTGGATACGCCATGGGCGCTGAAGATGACGATACCATCGGCCGGCACCTCGTCGACCTCGTCGACGAACACGGCGCCCTTGCTGGTCAGGTCGTCCACCACATAGCGGTTGTGCACGACCTCGTGCCTGACATAGATGGGCGGCCCGAAGGTCCCGAGCGCGGTTTCCACGATGTCGATTGCACGGTCTACGCCAGCGCAGAATCCACGTGGATTGGCGAGGATGATCTGCATGCTTACCCCTTCGAGTTCAGGCGGATTGTCAGGCGGATTGTCGGCCGATGAGGCGTCGGCTGGCGACTACCCCGGTCCCGGCGCAGCGCTCGACAACCAGGTCGCCGTCGAGATCGATGCTCATTGGATGGCCCAGGGTACACGGCTGTTCACAGGGCTGAAGTCTACAGGCTGGACGCGCCGCTGACTCAGTCGCGACGGCCGGTGCCGGTGGCGAACAGCACGATCAGCGCCACGCCGACGCAGATAGCGCTATCGGCCAGATTGAAGATGGGGTAGTGGCGGCCGAAGGCGTGGAAATCGAGAAAGTCGACCACCAGTCCCTCGCGCATCACACGGTCATAGACGTTGCCAAGCGCGCCGCCGATGACCAGGGCTATGCCTGCCGCCCCGAGGCGCCTGGGCGGGCTGTCCCGATACAGCCAGACGCCGAGGAACGCGCAGACCGCCACTGCCAGGGTAACGAACAGCCATCGCTGCCAGCCGCCAGCATCGTTCAGGAAGCTGAATGCGGCACCGGGATTGAAGCTCAAGGTCAGATTGAAGAAACCTGTCAGCGGCACCGGTTGATATGGCACCAGCCAGGCCAGGGCCATCACCTTGCTGAGCTGGTCCAGTGCCAGCACCAGTGCGGACAGCCACAGCCAGACCAGCCCACCGCGTTCCCGCCCGACGCGCTGTGAGACCTCCTCGGCTGCCATCAGCACCCGAACCCCCGGGCCCGCAGTACCTCTCGGGCGGTGCCGGCATCGGCGGCAATCTGCGCTTTGAGCGCGTCCAGCGACTCGAACTTCCGCTCGTCCCTGATCTTGTGCACCGGCTCCACGCACAGGCGGCGACCATAGAGATCGGCATCGATGTCAAAGCAATGCACTTCCAGGCGAAAGTCCACACCACCGACGGTCGGTCGCGAGCCGACGTTGGCCACCGCCGGGATGACCGTGTCGAAGCCCTCGATCCGGACCTTGACCGCGAAAACACCGCGCAACGGACTGACCCGACGGCGCAGCGGCAGGTTGGCCGTGGGAAAGCCGATGGTCCGTCCCAGCCGCTGACCGTGCGTGACCCGCCCCGAGACACTGTAGTCCCGCCCCAGCAGCTCGGCCGCGGTGTCGAAATCACCGTCCTCGAGCGCGGCGCGGATGCGGCTGCTGCTGACCCTCGCGCATTGCATGGCAACCGTGCTCTGACGGCTCAACGCGTAGTTGCCGCGCTCGGCGAGCTGCCGGAGCAGCTCGAAGTTGCCCAGGCCACGGTGGCCGAAATGAAAATCGTCACCAATCAACAGGTGGCGGGTGTCGAGCGCGCCGACCAGGATCTCCATGACAAAACGCTCTGGGTCGAGCCGCGCCATGCTCTGGTCGAAGCGCAGGACCAGCACGTTCTCCAGCCCTTCGGCACGCAACAGACGCAGCTTCTCGCCGAGCCGCGTCAGCCGCGCCGGAGCCTGCTCCGGCCTGAGCAGCTCGCGAGGATGGGGCTCGAAGGTCACCAGCAGGCATTGCATGTCCTGACGCCGGGCCAGGGCTCGCAGCTCGGCGAGAATTCGCTGATGGCCACGGTGCACGCCGTCGAAATTGCCGATGGTCACGACCCGGCCGCTGCTGCACGGCCGCAGATTGTCTAATCCTCGGATTACTCGCATGGTCCTGCTACTGGCATCGAAACGGGAGTCGCGCCCTGGTCCGCAAAATGATCCCTCGATGAAGGATTTCCCGGTGAAGGATCTCCCGGTAAAGGATCTCCCGGTGAAGATCTCCAGGTGAAGCTTTGCGCGAACGGCTCACAGGCGCGAAAGTGTACCCTGCATCGGGGCGTGAATGTGGCGCCTTCGAATTGACATCCGTCGCGCGCCGAAATAGCATCCTCGCCTTTTTCGACCCTGCCCAAATCGGGCCCGAATCGGAGGCGCCTTCGTGGCCAATTCTGCTCAAGCGCGCAAGCGTGCACGACAAAACGACGTACGGCGCAAACACAACACCAGCCTGCGTTCGATGGTTCGTACCTATATCAAGAAGGTGATCAAGGCGCTGGACGCCGGCGACCTGGACGCCGCTCGTCAGGCCTACACCGAGGCGGTGCCGATCATCGACCGCGTTGCCGACAAGGGCATCATCCACAAGAACAAGGCAGCTCGGCACAAGAGCCGACTGAACGCCCGACTCAAGGCGCTGTCCTCCGGCGCCACCGCCTGAAGCCGGTCCAACACCGCATTCCCCTGCCAGTCGCCCGGCCGGACAACAGTGCCCGGCCGGCGCCTGTGACCGTCCCCGAATCGCTGACATGCTGCCTTGTGCCTGCAAAGCTCAGGACGCGGTGTCGGTCAACACCAGATTGTCGCGGTGGATGAGCTCCGGCTCATCGACGTAGCCGAGCAGCTCGGCGATGCGTTGGGTGTGCTGGCCCTTGATTCGCTCGACCTCCTCGTTGCCATAGTTGACCAGACCGCGGGCAATCTCGCGTCCGGCAGGGTCCAGACAGGCCACCAGCGCGCCACGCTGGAAGCGACCGCTGACCGCGGTGACGCCAACCGCGAGCAGGCTGCTGCCCGCCTCCCGCAATACCCGCGCGGCGCCCTCGTCGACCCGCAGACGGCCCTGCACGTTGAGCTGCCCCGCGAGCCATTGCTTGCGCGCCGCGATCGGTGGTCGGACCGGGAGCAGCCGGGTACCGACGGCCTCGCCGGCATGCAGCCGCAGCAGAACGTCTGTCTCAAGACCCGCGGCGATCACGGTTTCGGCACCGGAACGCGCGGCCAGCTCCGCCGAGCGCAGCTTGGTCCGCATGCCGCCGCGCCCCAGCGCGGAACCTTCTCCCGCCAGCCGCTCCAGCGCCGGATCGCCGGCCCGCCCTTCGCCGATCAAACGAGCCTCGGGGTCATGGCGCGGATCGGCGGTGAACAAGCCCGCCTGGTCGGTCAGCAGGATCAGTCGATCCGCTTCCACCAGATTCGCGACCAGTCCGGCCAGGGTATCGTTGTCGCCCAGGCGGATCTCCTTGGTGGCGATCGTATCGTTCTCATTGATGACGGGCACCACGCCGAAATCGAGCAGGGTGCGCAGCGTGCTGCGAGCGTTCAGATAGCGCTCGCGATGGGCGATGTCCTCGTGGGTCAGGAGGACCTGGGCAGTGTGCGTGCCTGACTCCATGAAACACGACTCATAGGCCTGGATCAGGCCCATCTGACCGATTGCGGCCAGTGCCTGGAGCTGGTGAAGGGCTTCCGGACGACGACCCAGCCGCAGCCTGCTCATGCCTTCGGCGATGGCGCCGGACGAGACCAGCAAGATACGCAGCCCCTTCTGACGCAGTGTCTGCATCTGTGCAACCCAGCCACGCAGCGCATGCAGATCCAAGCCGCGGCCGTGCGCGGTGAGCAGGCTGCTGCCAATCTTGATGACCCAGCACTGAGCGCTGCGCCGAGGTATGGAGCTCATGTCGGATTCCGCTCGTCGTCCGCTGCACTTGTATCCGCCATGTCCGCGTCGACCTCGCGATCGAGTGCCGGAGCGGCCCCGGGCTGGGCGAGGCTGTTGTGCGGGCCATCATCGCCGTCATCCTCGACCGAATCGTCCGTGTCGCCGATCTCGGCCAGACGCTGCATCACCGCCGCGCAGAGCTGCTCGCAGCCCTCACCGCTCAGCGCGCTGACGGCCTCGATGCGTCCGCCAAAGCCGCTCGCCGCACGTATCGCATCGACCAGGCCATCACGCAGTGTGGCGTTCAAGACGTCGATCTTGTTCAACACCAGCCAGCGTTCCTTGTCGGCCAGGGCCTGATCGTAGCGCGTAAGCTCACGTTCGATGGTGTGGATGTCCTCGGCGATACGCTCGGGCTCGGCGTCGCTCACATCGACCAGATGCAGCAGCAGACGGGTCCGACCGAGGTGCCGGAGAAACTGGATTCCGAGCCCGGCCCCTTCGGCGGCGCCCTCGATGAGACCGGGCACGTCGGCGACCACGAAGCTCGCCTCGGTGCCCAGGCGGACCACGCCCAGATTCGGGTACAAGGTGGTGAACGGGTAGTCGGCGACCTTCGGGCGGGCCGCGGAGACAGCACGGATGAAGGTGGATTTTCCGGCATTGGGCAGGCCGAGCAGGCCGACGTCGGCAAGTAGCTTGAGCTCCAGGTGCAGATGTCGACGCTCACCCTCGGTGCCGGGGGTGGTGCGCCGTGGCGCACGGTTGGTGCTGGACTTGAAGTGGGCATTGCCCAAGCCGCCCCGACCGCCGCGCGCGACCACCAGCCGATCGCCGTGCTCGATCAGCTCGCCGAGTCGCTCGCGGCTGTCCACATCCAGGACGATGGTCCCGACCGGTACCCGGACCTCGAGGCTGTCACCGTTTCCACCGGTGCAATCCTTGCCGGCGCCGGGCTGACCGGATCTGGCGCGGAAGCGCCGTTGGTAGCGGAAATCGACCAGCGTGTTCAGACCGCTGTCCGCGACCAGCAACACGTCACCGCCGTCTCCACCGTTGCCGCCGTCCGGACCGCCCTTGGGGATGTATTTCTCCCGCCTGAAGCTCAGACAGCCATTCCCGCCCTTTCCGGCTTCCACCACCACGGTGGCTTCGTCTACGAATCTCATTGTCCTGAACCGACCCGGCCTGAAGCCATAACGAAAAAGCCCCGCTGATGCGGGGCTGATCTCGATCTGCGGTCGCGTCGCGCCGATGCGCTCGAACGGCTAGTCGGCGCTTTGCACGACACTCACCGTGCGACGGTTGCGGGGCCCTTTGCGCTCGAACTGGATGATACCGTCCGCGGTCGCAAACAAGGTGTGGTCCCGACCGATACCGACATTGTTGCCGGGATGGAAGTGGGTGCCCCGCTGGCGAACGATGATGTTGCCAGAACGGCATTGCTGGCCACCGAACAGTTTCACGCCGAGTCGTTTGGACTCTGAATCGCGACCGTTCTTGCTGCTACCGCCTGCTTTCTTGTGTGCCAT
>JAGRHX010000468.1 GCA_020444775.1 Gammaproteobacteria bacterium | reverse complement strand
CCGAGACGCGCGCGCCGGTGTTGTAGAGGGTCGCGAACATGGCCCGATCGCGTCGTCCACTCCAGGTGCTCGGGTCTGGGGCGACAAGCAGCGCCTCGATATGCTCGCGAGCGAGGAACCCGACCAGCGGACGTTCAAAGCGCTTCATGGGTATAGCGAGAACCGGCTCGGTTGAGGCGAGGAACGCCGGGTCGCGCAGTGCGACGTAGCGCATGAAGGATCGGATCGCGGCCAAGCGTGCATTGCGACTGCGCGGGCAGTTGTGACGCTCGGCTTCAAGGTACGCGAGGAAGTCGAGTACATGCGGCGCACTCAAGTCTGCGAGTGAGAGGGCGTCTGGATGCTTGCCGAGTGCGCGCACCAGGAACTCGAGCAGCAGTCGGAAGGTATCGCGATAGGCCGCGATCGTGCGTGCGCTCGCACCACGTTGATTGAGCAGATACTCGACGAAGAATCGCTGCAACAAGGTGCCGAGGTCGGCAGAAGTCGTAACGTCGCTGTTCATGGTCGCGCCCCCTTTGCGAAGCGCTCGAAGCGGCCAGCGGCGAGCGCCAGAAGCTCGGGAGTCGCGGTCGCATACCAATAGGTGTCGGTGATCTTGGCATGGCCGAGGTAGGTGGACAGCGCGAGGATGTTGCGGCCGATGTCCATGTCCTGCTCGTACCAGCGCTGCAGGGTGCGACATACGAAGGTGTGCCGAAGATCATGGATGCGCGGTGCCGGATGACCGCCGCGAGCGCTCCACTGCAGTTGGCGGCGTAGCTGTCGAAACGCATACTCGATGCTCTCGACACGAGCCGGTCGCCCTTGGTGGCTGACGAAGAATGCCTCAATGTGCTGACTGCGAGGATCGCGATCGCGCTGTTGCGCATAGCGATGCAGCTCCGCTGTCGTGGTCGGATGTAACGGCACCCAACGAGACTTGCCGAACTTAGCGTGGCGGATCAACAGTACGCCCCGTTCGAGGTCTACGTCGTCACGCGTGAGCGCAGTAGCCTCTCCCAGTCGCAAACCGCTGGCGGCGATCAGTCCGAAGATGGCTCGGCAACAAGCGCCTCGCAGACTGCCGGAGGGATGCAACGTGGCGGTCGCCTCGAGCAGCGCCTGCAACTCGGCGTCCATGTAGATGTGCGGTGTCAGGCGACGGTGCCCGCGGCCGAAGAGCCGCAACGGCGGGATGACGGTGTCGGGATCGAACTGCTGGCAGTAGCGTGCGAACCCGCGCAGCACTTCGATGCGACGCGCGGCGGTCAGGTGACTGGGCCGTCTCGATGCGGTGGCCCAGCGCGAGGCGAGGTCGAGAGTCAAGGGGCCGCGATGTCCACTGTTGTCAGCGAACTGGGCGAACGCGATCAGCTGTTTGCCTTCGATACGAAGCACGTATCCGGCGTGGCGTCGGTGCAGCAGGTATCGCTCCACCTTCTCGTGCATGGTGGCCGGAGCGTTCATGATTGGCTCCCAGGCCACGGCGCTGCTACGGTGGTCAGCGCGGTGAGGTCGACCTTGGCGTAGATCGTCGTTGTATCGAGGTTGCGATGGCGCAAGAGATCGGCGATTGCCTTGAATGAAACGCCCTGGTCGACGAGGCGCTGCGCGACGGTGTGGCGCAAGATGTGAGTGCCGGTCACGCGCTGGGCGAGGCCGCAGCGACGGGCTGCGTTACGGATTGCGCCGCGCATGGTCTCGGTCGTCGCCGGCTTGCTGCATGGCGGTCGATAGCGAAGGAACAGCGCCCGGCTCGCCGAGTGTGCTCGCCCGTGCCGTAAGTAGGCGGTGATCGCACGACCGGTCGACATGGGCAATGGCAGCACGTTGATGCGCTGGCCCTTGCCGCGGATGCGCACTTGGCCAGCGCTCCAATCGATATCATCGAGTTGCAGGCGCGTAACTTCCGCGGTGCGCAACCCCAGGTCGAGGTAGCAGCGGGCGATCGCAAAATCGCGTCGCCCCGTCGCCGTGCGACGGTCGAAGGCGCCGAGGAGTTGCTTGACCTCCTGTGGAGAGAGGGCGCGCGGCAAGCCACTCAATCGCCACTGTGCAATCCGTGGCAACGCGGCAACCAGAGGTGTCGTATTGATGCCTTGTCCGGCTTTGAATCGCAGGTAGCTACGCAGCGCCACGCACACCTGTCTGATCGATGCGGGTTTCCAGCCCGCCGTGTGCTGGTGTACGAATCGCCCGATGTCACAAGGGGTGAGCGCTGCCAGCTCGACCGTTCCGTCAGCGAGATGGGCAAGGAGAAGAGCCCGCACGTGCTTGAGCTGAAACTGCCGAGTCACTTCCCGTAGACCGCGGACCGACGTGAGGTGGTGCTCAAAAGCTTCGAGCTCTGTCGCGATCTCCGGTGGCGTGCGCGGCGGCGGCGGCGAGAGCTGTCCTTGCGATCGCAACCACGCGAGCAGCTGCCGCAACGCAGCCCGAGCCATAGTGCGCGTGCGAACACAGTGTCGCGCACAGCGACAAGATGGCAGATGCGCGTCGACGAATCGGCGCATGAGCGGCTCGTCTATCTCCGCCAACGTACGGACGCGATGCGCGCTCCAGTGCGCGAAGTGCGCCACGGCGCGCAGATAGTAATCAACGGTACCGCGCGCGTAACCGCGGCTCGTCAGCCAAGCTACGTAGGCATCCCTGTGGGAGAAGAGCACGGTGCCAGTGAACCAGTCATCGGTCGTGCGCGAAAGCTCGGAACATCGTTGCGCTGACATGGCGACTCTCCTTCATGACGAGTGGACGTCGAAGAAGAGCACCATCGATTATGCAAGGCAACGGTGCGCCGACGAAGGCGAGATCATCGGAGACACCCGCGCGCGAGCGATGTGGCGCGATCGCCAACCTTGCATAATCGCGAGGCTGCGATAATTCCGACCCATCGGAATGACCCGCAGGGTGCGCTCGACATGGTTGGTGTCCATCGGGAGTTCCGGATCGGCTAGGAACAGGCGCAGGGCCTGTTCCCGGTCGCGGACGTATTTCAGCGCCTTGCTCAAGGGATTGCTCGGCACCAGATCCATGCGCTGACACTGTTGCTCGCACCAGGTGAAGAAAGCATCGACGATGGGCTTGGATTGCTCGGCGCGCATCTGCTGAGTCTTGGCGAGGTCGAACTGCTTGTCCTTGATGTGCGCCTCGATTTGATAGAGCTGGCCGATGTAATCGAGGGCCTGGGCAACCGCGTCGGGCTCGGCGTTCTCGGCCTTGACGAACTCGCGGCGGGAGTGGGTCCAGCATTGCGCGAGGGTCGTGCCCCGGCATTGGCTGGCA
The DNA here is from genome assembly GCA_020444775.1 of Gammaproteobacteria bacterium. The sequence continues at coordinate 6,333 of JAGRHX010000468.1, read as the reverse complement.
TAGGCGCGGTACGCGCTGTGCCCATCGGCGATGATTTTGCCGTTGAACGCCCCGAGCGTGGCGAGCAGATGCTTGTGACCGCGCGAGCGAGAGAAGGTTAAGACGACCTCGTCGTCCTGACCGTAGATGGGCCAGTACCAGGCGAGTCGCATCTTGCCGGGCTGTTCGAGCCCGGCCCTGACCGGCGTCTCGTCAATCGCCAGCACCTTGCTCTGCAGGACCTGCGCGAACTGCGCTTGGTAGATGGGTTCGAGCGGCGTGATGCCGTGATGCACCAAGTTGCTCAAGGTGGTGCGTGAGAGCGTGATGCCTTCGCGTTCCAGGCGCTGATGCTGACGGTACAGGGGCTGGTGATAGACCAGCTTCTCCACCAGCAAGCCGGCGACAAAGCTCACATCGGCGAGTGTGCCGTCCCACAACGCGGCCGGCGCCGGCGGCTGGGACAGCTTGCCGGTCGCTCGGTGCTTGAGCACCGGCCGGACGTACTCGAGGACCACGTAGCTCGCCGAGCGGTACGCCAGACGATATGTGACCTCCTCGCGGATGACCTCGTACTAGTCGGCCTGCTCACCCTCGAACTCGGGGACCTTGCAGCGAATGATCTGCTTCGGCACCGAGTCGCCAAAGCGCAGACCACTGTCGGTCGCGCAGTCGCTGCTTGCGCCTCGTATAGGTGAGGGTCTCCTGCTCGACGGCGTGCGGCGTGGCCTCACCCGGCTCGAACCCGCTCAACAACGGCTGGTCCTGACAGTCCTCGATACGCCGCTTCTCCAACTTGCAGCCAAACACCTCGCGCTTGAACCAGTCCAGCTGTTGCTCGAGCGAGGCGACCTTGCCCTCTAGAAGGCGGACCTTCTCGGCGTCGCTCAAGCGTTTGGAGGCTGCCAGTCTCATAAGCGGCTACGCTACCGGATGCGCCGCCTAAAGGGGATGTTGGTAGTGCCGGAATCGACGCACCGAGTTCGGGTCGATACCGTCGATGATGAGCTTCAAGGTGTTCAAATCGATGCGGGTTTTGTCGACACCCTCGAAACTGATTCGGAACTGGCCCCGTTCCAGCCGCTTGGCCCAGATACAGTAGCCGTCACCTTCGAAGTACAGGCAGCGCATCTGGGTTCTGCGCCAATTGACACGGACGAACAGCGCGCCGCTCAAGGGGTCTTGCGCCAGCACCTGCTTGGCCAGCGCGCTCAGGCCATTGAAGGACTTGCGCATGTCCGTCGGACGGCGATAAAGCCAGACCACCATCGAGCGATTCGGCGGCCAGATCATGTGCGGCGGATGCGCAGCACGACATCGCCGCCGAGCGACAGTTCGATATCCCAGCCATCATCTGCGCTCTCAGTGGGCAGGGTAAGGGCGACGAGATCATCCAGCCGTGCCGACGGGGCTGCACCGGACGGCTGACCGTAACGGGACCTTGCGTGTAGAACGCCGCGGTCGAAATGCCTTGCTGCCGGCAGAACTGCAGCTGGCTCAGACCGCTGCTCGCCTGATCCTCAAACAATGACAACCAATCAGCCTTGCTGCGCCGAATCCTCGTTCGAACCTGCTCGGACATCTGTGCATGCTCCCGTCACTTTGCTGGCCCGGCGCAGTCTCCTGGGGCAAAGAGCCGGGAACAAGAACGGTCTGGGATGGTCGATTAGCGCCATGGGTCGCAGCCATCCTCCGTCCGGTCATCCCATCCAGGCGCACTGTGCGCACTAAGATGCATTTCCCCGGACCTCACCGAGATAGAATCGATCACCATGGCAATCGAACAAATCGGAACGTTGATGCATGACGCCTATAGCTGCCCGCCGGCGAAGGGCTACTTTGATGATCCATTCTGGAATGTCCACCAAGTCCTCGCATGGGTGTACACAAGGGACCGCTCGCTCGTAACGAGCGTTTCAGACGATGCCGCGATAGTGACGATCAAAGAGGAAATCAGGCTGCCAGACGGTGGGCGCGATGTGCTCGAGAAGAAATTCGACTGCCGAAACCCGATCTTCATCGAGACATCCGTGGCGGCGTACGGCTGCAACGTGTTGCCGACGTGGGAGGTGACGGTAGATGCGGTGCTGTCGGCTCTACGCCGGGGTTCCTTGACCGCGTACGGGGTCAAGAATAACGCCGGCGAACTCCAGCAGGTCGAGAGATTCCAGTGGGCCGAGATGCAGTTCTACTTCGACCCGGACATCGCCGGACCCAAAGACCTATCACGTCTCAATGCCGTCAGTTGGCATCAGCTCAAGTTCCAATCGGAAGAGGTCCTTGAGCTCTGGCCTGACCCGTTTTCTGAGCCGCCACCGTCCGCCACGGACGTCGACCTTGACTCGCGAATCACCATCGAAAAGAAGCTGAGAGCACGAGCCCAACGAGCGGCGGAAGCCAGACACAGCCAACCGGGCGGTAGCCGCGAGAAGCAGGCCCGGATCCGGGAGATCTGGGCAAGCGGGAAGTACACGTCACGAGACCGCTGTGCCGAGGAGGAATGCGCAGCGCTCGACATGGCCTACTCGACCGCGCGCAAAGCGCTCAGGAACACCCCAGACCCGGCCCCCTAAACGCCTAGCCGCTGCTACGTATAGGCTAGCCGCTGCTACGCATAGTGCATTCGAAAAAGGAGCGCGTGCGAGAAGAATTCATGGCCATGTTCATCAACGTCCAAGGACGCATGACTATGGCTACAGCAATCCTCGGGCTTCCGTCGGTACTTCGTGAACGCGGTCGCTCGCGCAGCGCGCACTACCAGGATATCCAGCGAGGGCTCTTCACCAAGCCGGTGCCCATCGGCGCACGGGCCGTGGGCTGGCCAGACTATGAAGTGTCGGCCATCAATGCAGCTCGAATCGCCGGCAAGAGCGACGACGAAATTCGAGCGCTGGTTGCTCAGCTCGAAGCGAACCGAAGGTCACCCCGCTGAGGCTTGCGGGGTGAACCCCATGTTGCAAGCTGCCCTGGATCTCGCCGCGCGTGGCATGCCGGTATTCCCGTGTGATGCCAAGAAAAGACCGCTCACCCATCGCGGCTTCAAGGACGCTACCACTGACGCAGACCGGATCCGTGCGTGGTGGACTGAGCAGCCCAATGCAATGATCGGCGTGCCAACTGGTGAGCCATCCGGCATGGTCGCAATCGATCTAGATGTGAAGGATGAGGTCGACGGTCGGGATACGTGGGACCAACTTCGCGGGAATCAGCACATCGACACCCGGGAAAGTCTGACGCCTTCAGGGGGTGCTCACTTGCTCTTTCAATGGCCAGGCTTTCAGGTTAGGTCGACGACCGGGAAGATGCCCAACGGCAAGGTCACGCCTGGAATCGACGTTCGGGGCGACGGCGGATATATCATCGTACCGCCGTCGCGTCGCGCCGATGGTCAGAGCTACCAGTGGGAAGCATCAAATTCATCTGAACCTGCCCCGCTGCCTACATGGCTACTTGCGCTGCTGTCGCCGCCCAAACCCGTTGTGACCGCGACAGGTGATACCAATCCTACTAAGGATTCCAGGCGTGAGCCCCGGGAGAAACTGAACAGCGCCCTCTTCTCGATTAAACATGGCACCACGCGCGACGAATGGGTGCGAATCGGCATGGCCTACCGGTCGGGTGGAGGAGACCTTGACACATTCGAAAGCTGGTGCAGACACCAGCCGGGCTACGAGTCGAGTCAGCAGCTGAAGCGCGAGTGGGATAGCTGGAGCCCGGACGAGGCCCCGCACGGACCCCCCGTGACCGCAGCCACCCTGTTTCGGCAGGCTACGACAGCCGGCTGGCAGTGGCAGGATTCGAAGAGGAGGCTCTCTACACCGGATAGCGATCGACGAGCGTCAGAACATCATCGGATTGGCTTTGCAGCGATCACTTGCGACCATGCAATGGAGACCGCCGACTTCTTGATCCAGGACCTGCAAGAGTCAGATACGATAGGCGTGACAGTGGCCACAGATGGCGTAGGCAAGACTTTTTTGAACATCGCCAAGGCAGAATGCATCGCGCACGGTCGACCCTTTGCAGGGAAACCGGTAAAGCAAGGACCGGTCGCGATAATCGCGTCGGAAGGCCGCCGGCAGCTGGACAGGCGCCACAAGGCATGGCGTCTTGCGAACGACGCCGGGGATTCGGTAGCGCCGATCTATCGCAGCATGGGAACTGCATCGCTGCTTGAAGATGGCGAGACCGAAAAGTGGATTGAGTCGATGCTGTTGCTCGATGAGCTACCTATCTATCTGTCCATCGACACGCTGAATCGCAACATGGGTCCGGGCGACGAAAACTCGACCAAGGATATGACCGTGCTACTGCAGCGCATCGAGATGATTCGAGCAGCACTGCCCGGCCTCACGGTCGAGCTACAGCACCACCCGGGTTGGACCAACACATCTCGGGAGCGCGGTGCATCAAGCTTCTTTCGCGGATTGGATTGGCGCTGCCAACTCGAGCTCCTCGAGGAGGAGTCGGAACACGGGATCGTGGTCATGCGGGTCACCAAGATGAAAGACGCCGAGCTTCCCGCCGCGGTGTACTTCGAGCGGCGAAAAGTGGTGATCAGTGAGCAACACGGACTGACCTCGCTGGCCATGATTCATGTCCCGGAGTTCACAGGTGCCGACGAGCGAGAGATTGACCGAGCCGTCCTGATCCACGTCGCTGACCACCCTTCGCAGTCACAGAAGCTCCGGGCGGAATCACTCAGGAGAACGATCAAAGACGTGGAGAAGGCGGTGTCGCGCCTGAAGAATCGGGGGCTCATTGAGGCCGAACGTGGCCGAAGGGGAGCGGCCATCACCGTTGCTGGGCAACAGTGGTTGCAGCGTTCTGGCGATCCGTTCAACGGGACCGAGGGCTGAATCTCGCGGGGAGCGTCGGGGAAGTCCAGGGGAAGTGCATCTGCGATGACCTTGGGGAAGTTTGCGGGAACTCCCGGGGAACCCCTAAGGAAGTGGTGGGGAACTTTGGGGAGGACCCGCCCCAATACCTCACCTCCCCAACCCACACCCTAGGGTTGGGGAGGGGGGAGGTTGAACAAGAAGGAGGTAGCCTCACCGACAGCTACCAACCATCGTTTCTCGCATGTGCTGCGACAGGTGAGAGTGAGGCTTGGATGGCAGAAAAGAAGAAGCGAGCCCGAAATCCCTCTGATCAGGACCAGATCGTGGCCGCGGTCAAGCCTGGTGAAGACGAGGCGATCGCAGTTGCGCGGACGGTGCTACAACCGACCGTACAGGCCGCCGTCACGCTCCGGGAATTCGGTCAGGCACACGGTGAGCTCGACCTGGCTGGTCTCATTGCTTCGCTGAAGGAGCAGACTGGTGCAGCGTCCAAGGGTGAACTCGGCCGGGCAGAAGCGATGCTAGCGGCCCAGGCACACACCCTCGATGCGATCTTCAATAACCTCGCCCGGCGGGCTTGCCTGAACATGGGAAAGCACCTGAACGCTTGCGAGACCTACCTTAAGCTGGCGCTGAGAGCGCAAGCGCAGTGTCGCTCCAACCTTGAGACGTTGGCCGCAATGAAGCAGCCGAGATCCGTTGCTTTCGTCGGCCAGGCGAATATCGCCAACGGCCATCAGCAGGTAAACAACGCACCCTCGCGCGCGCGGGAAATCGAAAACGAGCAGACCAAACTATTGGAGCAAATCGATGGCGAACGGTTGGACGCCAGAGCGGCGAGCACGACAGGCGAAGCTGATCCGGCGCTGGAAGCCGTGGGAACGGTCAACAGGGCCACGAACCGCTGAGGGAAAGGCTCGCGTCGCGCAGAACGCATTCGCTGGGGGTTTGCGTCCCGCCCTTAGGGAGCTGGGCCGCGCGCTTAGAGAGCAATCGCGCGGGCTGGAAAAAATACGCTGAGCAATGCACGCTTCTCCGGCTAGATGACAGCGTGCCTTGGTTCATGAGAAGCAACCGCAAGGAAATCTCGAGTTACCTGCATCGGCTCACCCGAACACCAGCCCATTTCGCTGGGGATGACCGCTCAACAGTTTCTAGCGAAGCCATGAACCTAGTTGCCCAGTATCTGTACAAACAAATCCTGAAGCGGTCCTGCCCAGATCGCATCCCTCGAACTGGCGACAAGGCAAAGGCTATCAATTGTTTTACGCTGCGATTTCGTCAAGGAAAGTCAAACTCTCGGGATGACAATGTGCTTTGGGAGCCCCTGCGCGAATCGCTCAAGGTGTGAGATCATATAGCGCATCGACACCACTGCGAACATCCGATGAAACAAAAGAGTTTTGCCGAGCTTGAGTACGACGGCAAGTCCAGGAAGACCCGGCGCGAGCGGTTCCTGGAGGAGATGGAGCAAGTGGTACCGTGGCCGATGCTGTTGAGCGCGATCGAGCCT
>JAGRHX010000467.1 GCA_020444775.1 Gammaproteobacteria bacterium | reverse complement strand
ATCGTCGAGCCGGCACGGATCCGGCGGCACAGGTCGAAGCCGTCGCCATCAGGCAGCATCACGTCCAGCAGCAGGGCCTCATAGTCGTTGGCGGCCAGCGCCTCCAACCCGCTGCGCGCGGTATGACTGACATCGAGCTGAATATCGGCGTTGGCAAGATAGCTGGCCAGCATGCTGGCCAGCTCGATGTCATCGTCGATGATCAGGGCTCGGTGCCTGGCCGTGCTCACCGTGGGTGCCGTCAGTGCTGCAGCCGGGCAACGTGCCGGGCCAGGCTCGCACGCTGCTCGTCGCTGAGCGTCTGCGAGAAGGCATGCAGCGCGTCCGCCAGCCGCGCGCTGGCTTCATCGGCCAGGGCCAGCTCGGCCTGACGCACCGATTCGATATCGGCCCGCGTGCTATCCGCCGACAGCAACAGATCCACCAGCGTCTGCCGATGAGCGCGATGTTGCTCGCGTAGCGGATGGATCTCGTCGACCAGCTCCGCGCCCAGCTCGGCCAGACGCGTTTCCTGCTCCGGGGTCGCATCGATCATGGCCGCTATCCAGCGCGATTTTCGCACCGCCATCTCCTGCGCCTGCTCCAGGCTGAGCGTGGCGCCGTGACCGAGATGCCAGCCAGGATGACCCATCCACATCGGTGCACCGTCGGCCGCGTGTGCCTGCCAGGCGACGACCATGCCGGCGCCCGTGACCGCTCCCATCAGCAACAGCACGGCGGCACCCAGGCCGAACCGCAGCCGCCTGCCCAGACCATGCCGGCAGCACGCCGACCTGTCGCCACGATGGGAGTCCTGCTCGCGCCCGGCCGTGTCCGTCCGGTTCTCGTCAGCGTGGTTCTGTTCGCTCATTGCATCGTTCCTCGTCTTCGTCCTGAACATATCGGGAAGGGCCGGGCCAGCTGTTCGATGGCGACCGACCACGATGCAGAGCCTGCGGGATCAGCGTTGCGGCACTTTCTCCGCAGTATGAAGAAGTATGAAGCTCAGCCGGGTATCGCGCCCGCGGCACGCAGCCGTTCGAGTCCGGCGTCGTCGTAGCCCAGCTCGCGTAACACCTGCTCGGTGTGCTCGCCGAGCGCCGGCGCCAGGCCCGGCGCCCGCTTCGGCGACTCGCTCACCCACAGCGGGCTGTTGACCAGATGGCTGGCGCCCGCGCGTGGGTCGTCGATCGGCGTCAATGTATCGCTGCGATACATCTGCTCGTCCTCGACCACGTCGCGCAAGCCACGCACCAGACCGTAGGCGACCCCGGCCCGATCCAGACGCGGCCGGATGTCTTCCCAGTCCAGCGCCGCGAAGATATCGTCGAGGATGCCAATCAACGACTGGGCGTTGGCATGCCGCTGGGCACGCACCGCGAATCTTGGATCCTCGATCAGATCCTCGCGTTGCAGGGCGCCGGCCAGGGTTGGCCAGCGCTTGTCCTCGGGGATCGCGATGACGTGGAACCAACGCCGGTCACGGCTGCGATACAGGTTGTGCAAGGCGTTCAAGGCGGCGTCGCGTGGCGGCCGCACCTGATACTCGGCGTTACACAGCATCGCCTGCACCTGGATGCTGTTCCACCATACGCCGTTGGCCATCAGCGAGGTGTGCACCTCACTACCGCTGCCGGTGCGCTCGCGTCGGAACAGGCCGGCCATGATCGCGCCGAACAGCGAGATAGCGGTCGGATGGTCTCCCATGCCGGGTAGCGAGCGAACCGGCGGGTCGTCCGGCCCGGAACGGGCCATCGCCATCAAACTGGTGCGTGCCCACAGCGCGGTGCTGTCGAAGCCGGTCTTGTCCGAGTCCGGCCCCGCCTCGCCGTATGCGGTCAACGAGGCGTAGATCAGGCGTGGGTTGAATGCGCGCAGGTCGGCGTAGCGCACGCCCAGCTTCTCACGCGCCGGCAGAGGCACGTTGGTGACGAACACGTCGCTGCGGGCGACCAGCTGGTGCAGCACCTCGCGTCCGGCCGGCGTCTTGAGATCGAGCTCGATGCTGCGCTTGTTCCGGTTGTCGACCAGCCACGCATAGTTGACGTCGCACTCAGGCGCATCGGGCGCGGTTCGCGCCCGGTAGGTGTCGCCGGTGCCGGGCGGCTCGATCTTGATTACCTCGGCACCGAAGTCGGCCATGATGGTCGCCGCCGCCGGCCCGGCGATGAAGCTGGCAGCGTCGATGACCTTGATCCCCTCGAGCAGCGCCGTGTCTGCCATCTTCCTCCAGCCTCCCGTTCGTACGTCCGCTCAGTCGAAGGTCGCGGTCGCGGTCATGGCCACGGTCCCTTCGGGTGTAGCCGACCATAGCTCGATGCGAGTGCCATCCTCGCTGCGGCGACCGCTGAGGCCGATCTCGGTGTTGGCGAACAGGGGCGCTCGGGCGCGCATGGCATAGCCGCGCATACGCCGCCCACCGGCATGGTCGCGAGCAAAGTTGATCAACACCGTGGAGGACAGCGGTCCGTGCACCACGAGGTCGGGATAGCCCTCCACCTTCGTCGCCCAGGGATGATCGTAGTGGATGCGGTGGGTGTTGAAGGTCAGCGCCGAGAATCGGAACAACAGCGCTTCGTTGGCCGTGAAGGTGCCGTTCCAGGTGACGTCGGCCGGCACCTGCTCGCGCACAGGTGCGCTGGATCGAGTGCCTTGCGCCACCGCCTCGCGAAACGCGGTGCCGCGCGTCTCCTCCACGCACAGTCCCGCGGGTCCGTAGATGCGCGCGGTCACGGTGGCGAAGACCAGCGTTCCGGTGCTGCCCTGCTTCAGCTGTATGTCGGACAGCTCGGTCTCGCGACGCAGCTCGTCGCCGATCCGGATCGGTTCGTGAAACTGCCAGCTGGTGCCCGCGAACATGCGTCTGGGCAGCGGCATGCTCGGAATCACTCCGGCGCCGGTCGGCGCACCGTCCGGCCCCAGCTCCGCCGGCCGGGTCGTGGGCAGGAAGTAGAACTGATGCCAGCCGGGTGGGATCTCGGTGCCCGCGGACCAGTCGGGCTCGTCCCGATCAAGCGTCACCGTCATGCCGTCCATGGGCCAGCGGGTCGCGACGTCATGGTCTACCACCTTCGTGCCGATGTGCTTTCGCAAGGCATCGATGTCTATCCGTACCGCGCTCATCTGCTCATCCTCCGAATCTCCGCCCCAGTCCCGGACGGTAGTTGGTTCTCCCCGACGCTCGGCGGTCACCCGCGACCCACGCCGGCTCTGTTGTTCGGATCGCAGAGCGCGTACGCCCGCGACCGCACCGGCTCATTCGCCGTCGCGCACCTCGGGCTCGCCGCCCACCTGTCTGACCAGATCCGCAACGGCCTGCGAGGCTGCGTCGATCAACGACGGCTCGGTGCTGCGTACGACCAGGGCGCAGCCGAATCGCTGCTGCCGGACGAACGGGTAGCTGCCGATCTCGACGCCCGGATGCTCCTGCTCGATACGCGCCAGCCCGTCGGCGACGACGCTCTCCTGCACGAACGCGGTAACGGTCCGCGAACGCACCGGACGCCCGCCGACCAGATCCGATTCGAGCGATTCGAACATCGCGCGTACGATACGCGGCACCCCGGCCAGCACGTAGACGTTCTCCAGCTTGAAGCCCGGAACACCGGACACCGGATTGCCGACCAGCGTCGCCCCGGTCGGGATCATCGCCATGCGCAGACTGCTCTCGTTCAAGGAATCGCCATAGAAGCTTCGCAGCAGCCGGGTCGCCTCCTCGTTGCGGCTCACCGGCACCCCGAAGGCCGCCGCCACCGACTCCGGGGTGATGTCATCATGTGTCGGCCCGATACCGCCAGTGGTGAACACATAGTCGTGGCGGGCGCGCAGCTCGTTCACCGTCTCGACAATCATCTCGCGCAGATCCGGGATCACGCGGGCCTCGAGCAGGCGGATGCCCCGCGTCTTGAGCCGCGTGGCAAGGTAGTTCAGGTTCTCGTCCTGGACGCGCCCGGACAGCACCTCGTTACCGATGATGATGGCCGCCGCCGAGTAGATGCGCTCGTCGCCTGGTTCGCTGTCAGCCTGGTTCACGCTGGTACCTCTGTACTGGTCGTCAGTTCATGCCACCGATGGCCGCGACCGGCGCGTCCATGGACGCTCAAAGCAGGTCGGCCATCGCGGCATACAGCAATCTCACCGCCATCAGCGTCAGGGCCGCCTTGAACAACACCACGAAGGCACGCTCCGAGACACGATGCAGGACCGCGCGACCGATGTAGGAGCCGGCGGTGGCCCCTGCCATCATGCACAGCAGCAAGGGCAGCCACGGCAGGAAATCGAATCCGAGATAGGCAAAGGTCGCCACCTTCAACCCATGCTGCACGGCCATGCAGGTGCTGTGGGTCGCAACCATCTTCATCTTGCCGAAACGTTCCGGCGTGATGAACGAGGCCAGGAACGGCCCGGTCGAACCTATGAACATGATGATGAAGGTGGTCAACGCGCCGACCAGCGGAAACGCCCGCAGCGGCACGTTGGTCGGGCGCAGCCTGGGTGCCCAGGTCGAATAGAGGATGAAGGCGCCAAGGATGAGCTGCAGCACGTGGGACGGCAACGCCACGACGATCTGCGAGGCGATGGCCGCGCCGACCAGCGCCCCCAACGTGAACAGCCAGATCAGCCGGGCGTCGCGATGCTCGCGCAGCAGCCAGGCCCGACTCACGGTGGAGCCGAGCTGGGTGAGACCGTGCGCCGGGATCAACGCGCTGGTCGGCAAGATGGTCGCCATCAGCGCCAGCATCACGATGCCACCGCCGATGCTGAACACGGCGGTCACGGCCGAGCAGAGAATGCTCGACACCACCAGCACCAGCGCCCAGGACAATGGCACGGCGTCCGGCAACCAGGTGAATTGCGCAAGCTCCATCGACAGGACGACGGGTCAACAAATCGCGGCTGCGGGCACGCAGACATCGGTTGAAATCAACCGATTCGCGCGTCGATCCGGTACGCAACGCGTAACCCACAGTATTCTTGTTCGCATTTTCACATTTGGTTACGCCACGCCGTGGAGAAGCCGCTGACACCCTTGTATTGTATGCGCCCCCCGCGGTGACGCGCAGCACGATGCGTGCGGCCGACCGTTCGACACGGACACGCTCTGGTGCCGCGGGCGTTGGAATGCCATTGGGAGTCAACATGAACAGCTGGTCAGTGTACCTCTCGGGAGAGATTCATACCGATTGGCGCGAGGTCATCCGCAACGGCACGAAAGAGGCCGGATTGCCGGTCGAGTTCGCAAGCCCCGTGACCAATCACGAGGACAGCGACGACTGCGGCGAGACCATCCTCGGCACCGAGAACAAGGGCTTCTGGCGCGACCACAAGGGCGCCAAGGTGAACGCCATCCGCACCCGTACCCTGATCGAGAACGCCGATCTCGTGGTCGTCCGCTTCGGTGACAAATACAAGCAGTGGAACGCGGCCTACGACGCCGGCTATGCCGCGGCGCTGAACAAGCCCTACATCACCGTGCACGACCCTTCGCTGAACCACGCCCTCAAGGAAGTGGACAGCACGGCGCTGGCGGTGGCTGAATCGCCCGAGCAGGTGGTGCAGATCCTCAAGTATGTGATTCTCGGCGAGCTCGAGCGCGCCGGCTGAGATCGGCACGTTCGCGCGGGACGCACCAGCTCACGTCCCGCTCCGCGACACCGGACCGTTCGCTTTGACGCCCCCCGGGTGGCGCCTCAATGGTTGTCGCGCGGCGGATCGTCGGACCCGATGTTCGTGTCCGGCAGCGTCGACTCGTAGCTCGACGGTCCGCCCTGGGCGACGATCAGGCGGGCCTTGGTGAGCGAGATCTGCTCGGCATCGTCACGGCTCTGGCAGACGTCGGCACGCACGAAGCAATGCACGTGTCGCTGCCCGTCGACCAGCTTCGACACCGCTCCCGCAACCCGCCAACCGCTGCCCTCGCGAATCGGCGCGGCCGCGATCTCGTACTGATCGTGCTCGATCCAATCATAGTCGCTGGCCACGGCGGCGCCGTGGGACCGCCCACTGTCAGTGGAGTGGCGCGCTCGGCGCCTGAACCAATCGAAGATCACCTGCCCACCCCCGTCATCTGCGACGCCTATCGACAGCCCCAGGCACAAACCCGGGCTCAAACCCGGGCACAACCCCAGGACAGGCCCGGACACCAGCCCGATACACGCCGCAAGCGGCTCCCGGTCACATCGGCCCGATGCGGCGGCTGTGCTGGTCGATGGCCATCATGCTGGCATCGAAGCTGCGCTTGAGAAGCCTTGCCTTCAGACCCAGGCAGTCCGGCTCGTCCCACAGATTGACGAACTCGCCAGGGTCCTCGCTCAGATCGTACAGCTCGCCCAGGTCGTGGTTATGGTACGCGATGATCTTGAAGCGGCCATCGAAGTACATGGTCGCGTAGCTCGCGTCCTCCATCCAGATCGCATCGTAGTACTCGCTGCGCACGAACTCGCGATGCGCGCCGGCATCGGACTCACCACGCAGGATCGGTAGCAGTGAACGGCCTTGCATGGTCTGGGCCGGCTGGAGTCCGGCGAGCTCGAGAATGGTCGGCGCCTGGTCCTGCAGCTCGACCAGCCCATCACAACGCAGCCCGGCCTTGAACTGACCCGGCCAGCACATGACCAGCGGCACGTGCACCAGCCCTTCGTAGAAGCGACAGCCCTTCTCGATGAGACCGTGATCGCCCAGCGTCTCGCCATGGTCGGTGGTGAAGATGATGACCGTGTCCTCGGCCTGCCCGGTGGCGTGCAGACAATCGATGATGCGCGCGAGCTGATCGTCAATGAGCTTGATCATGGCGTAGTACCACGCCTTCAGCGTCCAGGCATCGCGCGGCCCCGGGCCGCGCTCGGGCCCCGGCCGGTAACCGGGCTCCTGCGCCACCGGGATCACCGGGTCGTGGATGTCCAGCTCACGCGGGTCTCGGACACGGGACTGGAAGTCGAGCACCGCAAGGCTCGCCTGGGTCCGCAGATCGGAGTCCCTGAACAAGGGATCGGGCATACGTGCCGGGTCGAACAGCTCGCGATAGGCCCGCGGCGGGTTGAACGGCGGGTGGGGATCGTAGACGTTGATGCTCAGCAACCAGGGCTCGGCACGCGACCTCGAGATGAACTCGATGGCACGCTCCGAGGCCCAGGTGGTCTGGTGCAGCTCGGCCGGTATGCCGTCGAACTCGTTGCACAGCACACCGAGATCGGCGCCCTGCTCGCGCACCCAGTCGGCGTAGTCGTGACCCCGCGGCCAGTTGTCGCGTGGCGCGTGACTCCATTTGAAGAAGCGGTATCCGTCATCGGTGCGCAGCTCCTGACGCCGATAGGCGCTGGTCAGATGCAGCTTGCCTATCAGGCCGCAGTCATAGCCCGCGTCCGCCAGCAGCCTGGGCACCAGCTTCGGCCGCGCCGGGAAGGTCTCGTTACCATTGCGATTGACGTGCACCGTGCTCGGGTAATAGCCGCTCAGAAAGCTCGCACGGCTCGGCGTGCAGATCGGCGATTGGGTGTAGGCACGGGTGAAGGCTACGCCCTCGCGCACCAGCCGATCGATGGTGGGCGTGGACACGAGATCGTTGCCAAGCGCGCCAATGGTATCGAAGCGCTGCTGATCGGTGCAGTACCAGAGGATGTTCGGGCGGCTGCGTTCACTCATCGGCGCTCTCCACTGCCGGCGGCCTGCCAGCCAGACGTCCCAACACGACGTTCCGACACGACGTCAATGATCGGCGTGCAACGCCTGCACGGCATGCATCAGGCCTTTGATGTAGCCGGCCGAATAGGCACGGCCACGGTGCATCCACTCGGTATCGTTGACCATGTGGGGCACGTGGTCGTCGATGAGGATGCCATCGAATCCAGCCTCCACCAGCAAGCGCATCACCGCCACCACGTCCACGTCACCGTCGTCGATGAATGCCTCTTCGAAACATGGCACCGTGCCGCGGACGTTGCGGAAGTGGATGTAGGCGATGCGCCGTGCAGCGAGGAAGTGACGCAGACCGGCGAGCATCTCGTCCATGCCCATCTCCGCCCAGGTGCCCATGCAGAAATCCAGGCGATGCCACGGGCTCGGCGCGATCTCCTCCATGGCCCGGCGAAAGCCCGCCAGGTTGCGGAACACCCGCGCCACGCCACCCAAGGACGGCACCGGCGGATCGTCCGGGTGCAGCGCCAGCACCACACCCTCTTCCTCGGCGACCGGCAGCACCGCTTCGATGAAGTAACGATAGTTGGACCACACCTGGTCCTCGCTCAGACGCGTATCGAAGGTATCGGGTGCGCGCTCCGCGAGGCTCATGTCGAAGCTGGATATCTGCGCGCCACCACGCGTGCGATCGTGCTTGGCGGTACGCCAGACCCGGTTGGCCATCCAGTGATAGCCGAGGATGGGAATGCCGGCGCGGCCCACGGCTCGAATCGTGGCCTGATAGTTCTCGATCTGCTCGTCGCGCCCGGCCACCCCCAGCAAGGCCTTCTCGTAGAAGTGGATCGGCACGTTCTCGATGGCCTCGAGCGCAAGCCCGAAGGACTCGATACGCTTGCGCAGATGCAGCAGCTCCAGATA
>JAGRHX010000466.1 GCA_020444775.1 Gammaproteobacteria bacterium | reverse complement strand
GGCATCACCACATCGAGCAGGATCAGATCGGGAATGTCCTGCTCGATGATCTCCAGCGCCTGGTGCGCGCAGCCTGCCTCCACCACCTGCAAGCCGGCCTCGCTCAACGCCTGGCGCGCGACATAGCGGATGGTGGCCTGATCGTCCACCACCAAGACCTTGCCGGCGCCATGTCGTCGCATGCTCTGCACAGTAATGCCAACTTCGCCTTTGAGAACCCAGCCCCTCGAGCGACTGGCCCCGAGAACCTCGCACTCGAGCCGGAGCCGCGCCCCAACCGCATGGTCGCGCGTGCTGACCGGGCGCATGGCGAGGGGAGCCGCGAGCCGCGGCTCATCGGCTCTCGGCCCGTGGGCAGCAACAGCCGGTCTGACAGGGTATCGGTGCACGCAGGCCATTGCTTGACCGTCCGGTCCACGCCGAGGGCCCATTGCGCGACCACGATCATGCTGCGAACCGTGCGTGGCCTTGGCCTTGCGTGCTCGGCCAAGGCGCCGGGGCACGCCGGTTTTCAAGCGGATCCCCACATCTGCCGAAAAATCTGCACGACCGTCCTCAATCGGACTCTCATCCCACTGCGTTACGAGGAATTCCAGCACATGCATGATCAACCCTACGGTCGGGTCTTCCGGCGGGCGAGCGGTTGCCTGGTCGGCGGTGTGACCTTGCTGGCGGCCCTGGCCCTCGCGCCACTGGTGAGCAACGCCGCTGACGGGACGCCGCGTCGCGTGCTGCACGTGATGAGCTATCACCAGAGCTGGGAGTGGAATCGCGATCAGCTGCAGGGTTTCAAGGACGCGTTGCAGGATGTGCCGGTGGAGTATCAGGTCTACGAGATGGATACCAAGCGCCGATCCTCCGAGGCCTGGAAGCAACAGGCCGCCGATGAGGCGCGCGCGCTGATCGATGGCTGGAAGCCGGATCTGGTCTACACCAACGACGACAATGCCCAGCAGTATGTGGCCCGGCACTACGTCGGCCAGTCGCTGCCCTTCGTGTTCAGCGGCGTGAACGCGGCGCCATCGGACTATGGCTTCGAGAACAGCCCGAACGTCACCGGCGTGTTGGAGGTCGAGCACTCGTTGCAGACCATCCGCTTGCTGCGCCAGATCGTGCCCGGGGTGAAGCGTGTGGCCTTGATCGTCGACGAGGGGCCAACCTGGCCAGGCGTGGTCAAGCGGGTCCGCGAGGCCTTTGCCCGGGAGTCCGGGCTGGAGGTCGTGGCAGTGGACCGGATCAGCGATTTCGCGCAGTACAAGCAGGTGGTGATGGACTATCAGGGCAAGGTCGACGCGCTCGGCATCCTCGGCGTGTTCACCTTCGAGGACGAGAAGGGCGAGCATGTGCCCTACCAGGACGTGCTGCGTTGGACCGCTCAGAACAGCCGGGTGCCGGATTTCAGCTTCTGGGGTGACCGGACCGAGCTGGGCACCCTGGTGGCGGTGCGCGTGTCCGGTTATGCCCAGGGCTTCGCCGCCGGTGAGATGGCCCGGGCAATCCTGGTCGATGGGCGTTCGCCGGCAAGCATTCCGATGGCGCCCACGGTGCGCGGCGAACCCACGGTCAGCCTCGCGCGTGCCCGGGCGCTGGGACTGAAGATCCCCTCGTCGCTGCTGCTGAACGCGCACGTGCAGACCAAGTTCCGCTGGGATTCGTGACATGTTCAGGTCCGTCAGGACCAAGATAGTCGTCATCGTCGGCGCGGTGGTGCTGCTGGCACTGTTGCTCAATACCGGCCTCGGCGTGGTCGCCTTCCGTCACTACTACACCAGGGCCCTGGAGGCCCAGGCGTCCGCGGTCGGCAGGAACCTGGTCGCACAGCTGGCGCAACTGGTGCGCTTGGGGATCCCGGTCGACGAGCTGTCCGGCTTCGATCAGCAGTGTCGCGATGCGGTCGACTCCTATGACGAGGTCGACTATGCGATGGTATTGAGTCAGGACGGTCGGGTCCTGTTCCACAATCGTACCGAGATGCAGGGACGGGAGGTTCGCGACGCCGAGATCCTGGCCGCGCTGGCATCGGGACGTGAGCAGATCCTGCAGCTCGCCGGTCCCGGTGACGGACGAATCGACGTCCTGGTGCCGCTGGTCGACCTGACCGGAGATCCCCTGGTCACCGTGCGCGTGGGGATCAAGGCGCACGCTATCAGCAGCAAGGTCCAGACCCTGGTGCGTAGCGCGACGCTGATGGCGGTGGCCTCGGTGCTGGCGGCGATCGCCTTGCTGGTGATCGTCATCGGCCGTGTCATCCTGCGTCCGTTGGGACATCTGGACGGCGCCATCGAACGACTGGGCTCGTCGAGCACGACGCTCGAGCAGAGCGTGCAGGTCGATTCCAACGACGAGTTCGGCAACATCGCACGTGCCTTCAACCGCATGATCGACGCGTTGCGGGAGTCGCGCGGCGAGATCGAACGCTATACGCGTGAGCTGGAACGCAAGGTCGACGAGCGTACCCGTGAGCTGAAGGCGGCCAACGCGATGCTCACCGAGGACATCGACAAGCGCAAGCGGGTCGAAGCGCAGCTGCAGCAGATGGCCTACCAGGACACGCTGACCGGGCTGCCGAACCGGGCCTTCATCACCGAGCACCTCGGCGAGCGAACCGGCGATTCGCGTTGGCGCCACGACCGCTTCGCGGTGTTCTTTCTCGATCTGGATCGCTTCAAGTACATCAACGACACCTTCGGACACGCCACGGGCGATGCCCTGTTGATCGAAGCGGCACGTCGACTGCGTGCCTCGGTGCGACGTGACGACGTGGTCGCCCGACTCGGTGGTGACGAGTTCGTCATCGTGCTCAACGACGTCGATACCGAGGAGTCGGCCGCGCAGGTCGCGACCAGCATCATCGACAATCTGACCCGGCCTCTGAACCTGAAGGGACACGAGCTGGTGGTGACCACCAGCATCGGCATTGCCCTGCACCCCCTGCATGGTCGCAATGGCGACGATCTGCTCAAGTTCGCCGACTCGGCCATGTATCTGGCCAAGTCACAGGGTCGTAATCGCTATCAGATCTACACAGAGGCATTGACCGACGAGAGCCGTGAACGGCTGACCCTGGAGAGCGCGCTGCGTCGTGCTCTGGAGCAGGGCGAGCTCGAGGTCCACTATCAGCCGCGCGTGGCGATGAGTGATTCGAGCCTGGTCGGTGTGGAGGCACTGGTGCGTTGGCGTCACCCGGAACGCGGATTGCTCACACCCGACACCTTCCTGGCGGTCGCCGGGGAGACCGATTTGATCGTCGCCATCGGCGAGTGGGTGCTGGACCAGTCCTGTCGGGCGGCGGCCCGCTGGCAGAGCAGTCTCGGTCGACCCGTTGCCGTCTCGGTCAACATCGCCGAACGGCAGGTGATGGCCGGCACCCTGGTGCAGCGTGTGGCCAGCGCGTTGGAACGTTCGGGGCTTGCCGCGTGGCAGCTCGAGCTGGAGCTCTCCGAGCAATGCGTGATGGCGGACACCGAGATTGCCAGCCACACGCTGAGTGCGTTGCACGAGCTGGGCGTACGCATCGCGGTAGATGACTTCGGTACCGGCTATTCGTCGCTGAACCGTCTCAAACAGCTCCCGCTGCACGGGCTCAAGGTCGACGGGGTGTTCGTGCGCGATCTACCCGACGACCCTGAGGGCGCGGCGATTGCTGGCAGCATCGTCACCCTCGGACACAGTCTGGGTCTGTACGTGGTGGCCGAGCGGGTCGAGACCGAGGCGCAGGCCGAATTCCTGCGCAGCCTCGGCTGTGACGAAGGGCAGGGCTTCCTGTTCGCCCGGCCGATGCCCGAGGCCGAGCTGCTCGAGCACCCGCTGTTCAACAGCGGTCTCGCCTCCGGTTGGCGTTCGTTGTCGATGCTGGCGCGCTGAGCGAGCTCGATGCTGCCAAGCCCGCCGGCCGCGGCCTGTCGCCCCAGCGAGGCTGCTCATTGGCTGAACGCCGCTCAGCGAGGCTGCTCGCTGAGTGAACGATAATAGCGCTCGACCATGGACTGATAGCGAGATTCGACCTCGGCTCGGGTGCGCGCCAGCGTGGTCTGGCCGGAACGCGGCTGGTCGGCGCGCAACGCCGCTTCCAGACGTTTCAGCTCACTGAGCAACGCCTCGTGCTCGGCGGCCAGCTGTTGCAGACGGCGGTCGGCGCCCTCGCCGTCGAGTGACTCGATGGCGTCGATGACGCCATCCACGCTGCCGGCCAGCGCACGCAGGTCGTCCAGGTCGTCGTTCAGAGCCCGAAGACCGCGCAGACGTTCGAGCATCTGCGCCGTGATGTCGCGCACCCCGAGCGTGTCACTGGCGCCCGGTGCACGCACGCCGTCGACCCGGTCGATACCCAGGCTCGGCCCTTGCACCCAGCCACCACCGCCTTCCAAACCGATGGCGCCGATCGCGTTACCCGGTGCTCCGCCCGGGCCCACGCCACCCGCCTGCGCGCGAGCGCCCGGCGCGGCTGAGGCCGGTGCCGCTGAGGCCGGTGCCGCTGAGGACTGTTGCCCCGCGGCGGCCTGCCGTGCGCCGGAACCCTGGCCATCGTCGCCCCGACCGCCACCGCCGGCGGCCTGACGCGCATCACCCTCGCCACGCGCGCCCTGGCCGGGTGCACGGGCCGCGGACTGATTGTCAGCCGAACGACCCGCGGCGCTAGCCCGTGCGCCCTCGCGCCGCTCGCGGGCATCACCGTCACGCAGGGCCTCGGTCAGACGCCGCTGGTCCCGGTCCATGCCGCGGATCAGGGCCTGCAGGGCCTCCTGGCGCTCGCGGGTCGCGACGTCACGGCTGCTCTCCAGCGCCCGACGCGCCGTGCGCAACGCATCGCGGGTGGTGCGTAATCGTCCCTGCAGCTCCGGCTCACCGTCGCGGGCATGGGCGCGGGCATCGTCCAGCATTGCCTGCGCGGAAGCGCGCATCGCGCGTGCCAGTCGCTCACGGTCGTTATCACTCTCGCCCATTGCCCGACGCGCGGTCTCGAGGGCCTGCTCGACATCACTGTCGGGTCGCGCCGAGCGTTGCGCTTGTCGGCGCAGACTTTCGATGTCGCGTTCCAGACCATCGAGCCGATCCGCGAGATCCAGCTTGTCCGCGCCCAGACCGGTCAGGGTCGGTTCATCGGCCTGGTCGCGGCGCAGCGCCTGCTCGAGCTGCTCGAGGATCTCCGTCTGTCGTTCCAGGGCCTGGCCGGCGCGCTGCTCGGCGTCGGCAATGCTGCGCGCCAGGCGATTGGTATCGTCCATCCGGTCGAGCTCACGGCGGGCCTGTTGCAGACGCTCCAGGGCCTCTTGCGCAGCGCTTGCGCTGCCTTGTGAGTCCGCCTCGCGCATCGCTCGCTGCGCCTCGCGCAATTGCTCGGTAGCCCGGCGCAGGGCCTCACGGTCGCCGCCACCGCGGGCCGCGTCGCGCGCGGCTTGACGTTCGCGAGTCAGACGCTCGAGCTCGCGGGTCAGCGCCTCGACCTGCTCGGCGAGTGCTTGTTGCGAGCCGCCGCCACCGTTCTGCCCCGACTGCGCGCGTTGGGCGGCGCGTTCCAGCTCGCGCTGCTGGCGTCGCGCAAGCTCGCGTAGCTTGCGCAGGGCATCGTCCATCTGTTGCTGTTGCGGCTGTGCCTGACCGTGCTGTTGCTCCTGATAACGGCTGCGAAAGCGGTCCATCTCCAACCGGAACAGATTGGCCAGATCGTTCTGTCGGGCGTCGGACTGACCGCCGTTGCCGCTGCGCGCCATGGCCACACGAATGTCCCTGAACGCCGCGTCGGCGCGTTGCAGGTGCAGCAGCGCGGCGCGCGCCGCCGGTAGTGCCCCCTCGTCGTCACCGCCGCCGAGCAGGGTCTGGGTGCGCTGCATCTCGGTCGAGGCCTTGGGCAGCTCCTCGGCCATGATCTTGTAGGCGTCGTTGCTGGTCATGAACTGACGCGCACCGAGCCGCCGTGCAATCGCCTCGACGCGCTCGCGGATCCGGCCCTGCGCCTCTTCCAGGGTGCTCAGGCGGCTGCGCCGGGTGTCGTCATCCAGGCGTCCGGCATCGCGACGCAGGTTGAACAGGGCCACCACCAAGGAGCGTTGCTGCGCGGTCAGATCGCTGTCCTCGCCGCCCTGGCCGCCGCCGCC
>JAGRHX010000465.1 GCA_020444775.1 Gammaproteobacteria bacterium | reverse complement strand
GTCGAAGGCCCCGGCCTTGAGCGCGTCGACCGCCGAGTTCATGTCGCCGTGGGCCGTGATCACCGCCACCGGTATGCGTCCGCCGTGCTGCTCGCTGAGCTGCCTGACCAGCTCGATACCGTCACCGTCCGGCAGCCGCATGTCGGTCAGACAGATGTCCGGTGGCGACGCCTCGAGCTGCCGGTAGGCCTCGTCCAGGTTGGCCGCGGTGCGCACATCCAGCTCCATCCGGCTGAGCGTGATGCCCAGCAGCTCGCGGATGTCCGGTTCGTCGTCGACGATCAGTGCCTTGGGCTGGCTCATGCCGGAATTGCCTCTCTGCGTCTGGGATCCGCGAAGGTGATTCTAAACCTACAGCCGTGCTCGGCATGCGCGAGCGACAGGCTGGCCTTGTTCGCCTCACAGATCTCCCGCGCCACGTAGAGCCCCAGGCCGGTGCCCTCGTTGCGGGTCGTATAGAACGGTTCGAAGACCTTGTCCTGCTCATCCGCGGGGATGCCCGGACCGTTGTCGATAACATCCAGGTACGGCCGATCGGTCTCGGCGCTGACCCCGGCCAGCAAGCGCACGCTGGGTGCCTCGGCAGCGTGCTGCAGGGCGTTGTCGCAAAGATTCCAGACCACCTGGTGCAGCTGCTCCGGGTCCATCACCACCTGCAGGACGTCGGTCTCCACCGAGTATTCGAGGACCCCGACCGCGGCCGGGCGCTGGCTCAGGAACTCGGCCACGAAGCGTTCCAGCCAGGCCGCCATCTCGACCATCTGCAGCTCCGCCGGCCGGCCTCGGCCGAGCTCCAGGATCGTCTCCACCATGCGGTTCATGCGGGCACTGTTCTCGATGACGATCCGGATCAGACGGACATCGGTGGCATGCAGACGCGGCGATTCCTCGAGCAGCTGGGCGGCATGGCTGATGGCCCCGAGCGGATTGCGGATCTCGTGCGCGATGCTGGCCGCCAGACGGCCCAGCGAGGCCAGCTTCAGCTGCTGCGCGCGCTGTGCGGTAGCGGCCACGTCCTCGAGAAAGATGACCGTGCCATCGGCGGCGGCCGGTCCGAGCCCGGCGAAGGACGCCACCAGCTGCAGATCGCGGCTCGAGGCCTGGAAATAATAGGACGGTTGGCTGCGATCGGCCTGCCACTGACCGTGCAGAGCCGCCAGGCGGTCATCCACGGCGTCCAGCGGCAGCCCGGAGTTGGCGCCCGAGCTGGCGCCGGTGAAGGCGAGCAGACGCAGCGCCGACTCGTTCATGAAACGTGTTCGACCGCGATCGTCGATGGCCACCACCCCGGCCTGCATGCGCTGGATGATGTGCTCGTTCAACGCCGACAGATTGGCGAGATCGATCCCACGTCGCTCCGCCAACGCCTCGCTCATGCGGATCCGCCGGGCCGACAGGTTGGCCAGGATCGCCGCGCTGAAGGCGGCCGCGCCCAGCAGTCCGGCGTGCGTGTAGTTGGGCGACCAGCCGACCCGTCCGAAGTGCACGTACAGCTCCTCGGCGAGGATGCACAGCGAGGCCAGCGCGGCCACCGCGATGGCGATCCGACCGCCAGTGAGGACGGCCACGCCGGCGACCGCGACCACCACCAGGATGCCATAACCGCTGCCGACCCCACCGGCGGCATGCATCAGGGTGCACAAGGCGAGGATGTCGACCAGGAACTGGCCGACCAGCTGCCACTTGAAGGCCGGCCGCCGCAGCAGGATGAAGATGCCCTCCAACGCGGCGATGCCCAGATAGGCCAGCGCCACGTTGCGAAACAACAGTGAATCGACCTGCCAGACATCGCGCGGCGCCACCCCGAGCACGGCCAGGACGACGATCAAGGTGGCCAGGGTGAGGCGATAACCGCCCAGATACAGCATTGCGCGCCAGGCGGGCTGCACACCGGGTGAACGCGGGCCGACGGCATCCGCGACAACCTCGACCGACTCCACGGGCGACACCTGGGTGTGAGTGACGGTTTGCGGAGATGTCTCGTGATGCGGTGCGTTCACCATTGCAGCTCTCGATGGGACCTGTTCAGCGCGGGCGAGCGCGTTGCCGAATGGGCAGCCGCGGCACCGCCGCATGCACCGCGGCGCCGCGCGAGGCGAACTCGACTCGGCGCGGTTAGACTTCCCTCGAGCTGTGCTCGGCAGGCGGTATCGGTCCGCTCCCAGCCGCCATGTCGGACGATATCCGCCATGTCGGACAATATCGATGTCGAATATCGATGGTCGAATATCG
>JAGRHX010000464.1 GCA_020444775.1 Gammaproteobacteria bacterium | reverse complement strand
AGCGTGCGAGCTGGAACCAGAAGTCGACGAAAAACAGTGCGAACTGCACGGCAGTCACGGTAACCACCGTCCGCAAGTCGTAGGTGCCGAAGATCAGTACCAGCGGAATGGAGATGACCATGGCCATCTTCAGGAATGAAAGCACCATTGGCAGCGCCTGCCGGACGACATCCATGGCCGGGAAGAATCCGAGCGCCCCCACCGTCATCCCCAGGTCTGCTGCACCGCGAGTGACCGCATTCGGTAGGGTGATTCCGATCTGTCCGCCGTAATCAGTGTACACATGTCCCTGGTTCATGACCTGGTTCTGGGGCGAAGCAACGGCGCGAATGACCGAGTCGTTCACCTGGTCCTGGCTCAGGAAGTTCGCCCATTGCGCAAAGCGGGAGAGTAGGCCGGGCTCGATCTGTGCCAACAACCGGGCTCGCAATCCTGGGCTGCTGTCCAGCCACCATTGGCTGCAGGTCGGATAGCCTCCACCGCTGGACACTTCAGCAAGGCCGGCATCACGGGTGTCATCGTAGGGCCAGGCCTCGCGTGGGGTTCGGGAGCGATAGGTGTCATAGAAACCGGGGGTTTCCAGGAAGAAGCGGGAGCCGATCCAGGTGACATCGTTCATCTCCTCGTCACTGAGGGTAGGGCGACTCATGAACAGCCGGGCGCGCGCCGGCCCGTAGCAGTCGTGGGTAAAGTCCGCGACCTCTTGCGCCAGTACCGGGTCTGCAATGCGCGTGCTATCGATCTCCATGCGCATCTGGCGCAGATCGGTACCACAAGGGATGGCGGCGACCGCGGCACCGGTGACGGCCTTGGACAGGGCATGCATGAAGAACCACCAGACCGGAACGCGGGCGCTTTGATTGTTGATGGTTGTGAAAGACGCCGACCAATTGGTATCGGCAGGCACTGGTACGTTGGCCTGGCACTGCGTTGAACGCGTGCGATCGAACTGGATTGTGCCGAGATCGATCTGAATAAAGGGAATGCCGGCAAACAGGATCACCACGATGGCAACCCATACCCGATTTTCAATTCTCATGGAAGACAGGACACCTTTATTGCCCTCGTCCGCCCCTTCTGCCCGCGCCTTGAGCCATTCCTGCACAATGATGGCGAGAAACGGCAGGGCAAAGATACCGCTGGCCACCAACACGTCCCAGATACCGTTGTTGATGATCCAGGCTACCAGTGTCAGGTAGTACTCCAGGTAGTCCGTCGTATAGAGAGTCATGGTCGGGTCCTGGGCTGGCTAGATTTGGCGCAGTACAACGCCGACTTCGAGCAGTACAAGCGCCGCTATGGCACCGATCTCCGCCCGAAGCAGACGTTGGCGGGCTTCACTCGATGGGTCGCGCCGGTATAGGCGGCGCCGCATCCATAGCCACCCGTAAACGGTGACGCCATAGAGGCACAGCCGCCACGCGAAGAAGTAACCAGCGCGATCATCGAGCCACTGGGTCCAGGCGGGTATGTCTCCCATGACACCGATGCCGACCAGATTGATACCCACGGCAATGGATACCACCAACACTGTCCAGAGTAATGCCCATCCGAGAGAAACCCAGGTCGGGCGCGCGATCCTCATGGCGGGTTGACCTGATTCTGTGACCGCTCGATGGTGTCGAGCCGATTACGCTCCGTATCGCCCTGGTAGATGCCGCGAGAACTGTCACTGCGCGTGCTGTGCCTTTGAATGATCGCCATTGGCGAGTTCGCGGCGAGCTCTCGTCGCAGCTCCAGCTCGGTTTTGAGGTTGTTGATCTCCTGGGCCAACAGGTCGCTTTCGCGGGCCACCGCATCCTGAGCGAGTTGATTGGCCGCTATGTTGGGTTCCTTGCGTCCGGCCAACAAGGTGCGTTGTAGCAGCAACGCTTTCTCCAGCACGCTGGCCAGGGCGATTTCGGAAGCCAGGCGTCGAGCGAGGATGTCCTGGTCCGGCTCGTCGC
>JAGRHX010000463.1 GCA_020444775.1 Gammaproteobacteria bacterium | reverse complement strand
CGCTGCGTGACCTTGGTGAAGTTGCCACTCGGATTGGGGTTGGGGAGCAGCGCGAAGCTCGCGGTGGTGGCGTGTCCGATGACGGCGACGGTGCCCTGGAACGGCTCGTCGGGGAACGAATCGACGGTGACCTCGACCGGCTGTCCGACGCGCAGGCGGCGGATCTCGGTTTCCTTGATGTTTGCCTCTATCCAGATCTGATTGGGATCGTGCACCAACGCCAGACGCTGCCCGGGCGAGACGTACTCGCCGACCTCGATGAAGATCTTGTCGACCACGCCTTCGAGCGGGCTGCGAATGCTGCGGTCGTCCAGGTCCAACCGCTGCTGCGCGAGCCGCGAGCGCAGCACCGTGGCGCTTTGCTGCAGCACCTCGAGCTCCTCGTCGAGGATGCGTAGCTGTGCGCGCTCGGCGCGTGCCTCGTCGAGCTTCGAACGGGCTTCGTCCAGCTCCGCCGCGGCCATCCGATGCTCACCGTCCACCTTGCGGGCCAGAGCCCTGGCCTGGTCCAGCTGCTGTTTGGCGATGACACGTTTGGAGAACAACGACTCCGACCGCTGCAGCTCCGATCGCGCCAGCTCCAGCTGCGGATCCAGCGCGGCCAGCGACGCGGCCGCGGCGTTCGCCTGCGAGAGCTGGGCATCGATACGGGTACTGGTCTGCAGATCGATGAACTCACGTTGCGCGCGAAGCTTGTTGAGCTCCGCCTCGGCGCCCTTGATCTGGGCTTCGAGCTGTTCGACCAGCAGCTGCGATTCTCGCGAGTCGATACTCACCATGACCTCGTCGCGGCCGATGGCACTGCCTTCGACCGCGCTTATCGCGGTGACCCGGCCGGAGACACGGCTACTGATCGTCACCAGCTCGGCGGTGATTCGGGAATCGACCTCGTAGACGAAGGCCATGCGCTGACGCACCTCGCGCACGCCCACCGCGACGCCGATGACGACCAGCACCAGCACCAGCAGGCGCTGCAGATTGAAACGTCGGCGCCGCCCGCCATGATGTCTGCGTGGTTGGCTTTCGGTCTCTGCGGCCGCCGAGGCGGGCGAGCTCGGAGATGCGGGCGAAGCGGCGGGGGTGGTCTCGCCCGTCTTGCGGGCGGTCGCGGATTTGTCGGCGCCGTCCGAAGGGTCTTCGGAGGGGCTGTCCGGATTGGAGGCGGACTGTGCGGAGCTCTTGTCGGGTATAGGTTGGGGTCGGGCCACTGACCTTTCTCGCCGCGCCCGGGTGGAGGATGACGGATTCGAGGGTGTTCTCGGGGCGGTGCACCGATGATACGCGCTAATCGGTCCACGCACACCTGAATTGATCTCAACGGTACGAGACAACCCTCTTGTTTTGCGACCGAGCACACGCCCCCTCGACGGAGGCGCATGCGTGCCAGTCATCCGGCGGCAAGAGCCGTTACGGACCTGTTTGCATGAGAATTCCTCGTGCAAAAGGGCCACGCCCACGGGGCCCGCATGGCCCTGCTGGGCGACGACCTGCTCAGGACCTGCTGCTTAGGGCCTACTTGCTCAGGTAGTAGTCACTGATGAGCAGCGCGCCGTCCTCGCCGGCATGCTCGGACCAGTCGAACATCATCTTCTTGCCGACACGTTTCAGGTCGACCATCAGGTATGGCGACGGTTCGAGCACCTTCAGACCGTTGTTCTCGAGTCGCTGGGCATCGCGCCGGGCGGCCGCCTCGCTGGCCTGCCAGCCGCGCGTCTCCGCTACCTCGGCCGCGCCGAGCACGGCCTTGCGCAAGGCGCCGTCCAGGCTCGAGAAGGCCCGCGAGTTGACCACCACGATGTTCTTCGGAATCCACGCATTGAGATTGTAGAACTGGCGGGAGTACTTCCAGGCACTGGTGTCCACACCGGTGGCCGAGGACGAGAACATCGCGTTCACCTGGCCGTTGGCGAACGCGGTCGCGATGTTCGCCTGTGGCAGCCGCACGCCACGACCGCCGAGCGAGCGGGCCAACGCGTCGGTGGTCGCGTTATAGGTCCGGAACATGCGCCCCCGGAGATCTTCCATGCGGCTGACCGGAGCGGCGGTATACAGACCCTGCGGTGGCCAGGGCACCGAGAACAGCACCGTCATGCCCTGCTGCGCCAGACGCTCGCTCACGTACTTGCGCGAAGCCTTCCACAGGACCCGTGCGTCGTGATAGCTGGTGGCGAGAAAGGGCACGGCGTCGACCTGTAGCAATGGCTGATCGCGGCCCGCGGAGGCGAGCAGGAACTCGCCCGCCGTGGCCCGGCCCTCGCGCACCGCTTCGCGGATGCTGTCCGCCGCGACGAAGCTGCCGTCGGGCCGCACCTCGATGCGCAGCGCACCGCCTGTGCGCTGGCGCACGTCGGCGGCGAAATCGACGATGTCACGGGTATGGAAGTTCTCCGCCGGGTAGCCGGTCGCCAACACCCAGTCCGCCGCCATCGCGCGCGACGTGTGGCCCAGCGCGACGAACAGGCAGAGCCAGACGGCGAGCCATACAGCGGCCGGTCGTCTGCAACGCGTGCCAGACGCACGCATCAAAGAAGTCTTCATCGGAGCAATCCTCGATGGATGGATTCGGGGATGAATTCGGTCGACTGGCCCTTGCGAGATCAGTGGAGGCCAGAGTTGGAACAAACTGATTTTCAACGATCTAAAAACGTAACGTAAAGTGAACATTGAGCTGCCACACGTAATCCGCAGGAACGCTGTGGACAGCATCGTGGCGAGCGGGGGTGATGCAGGCCAGCGACCGGCTCGCAGGCGACCTCGCCGGGTGACTTCGGCGGACGGCTGATGCGCTTGACACCTGCCCCTGGCCAGGGGTGAGATCCGAGCATGATCACGGCATTCCACCCTCCATTCTTACGCGCCGTTCGCGGCCCGAGGCGAACACGCTGCATCGCGGTCTCCCGCCCGGCGTGGCACCCAGGCCGTGTACCGTCCCGTGCACCGGTGTTGCCGCTCGGCCCGGGCACCGGCGCGCTCCCGCCGGGGGATCTGCGCAAGCCCGAAGACCGCCTGCCCGAACGCTGGCGACGCTGGCACGCAAACGTAAAGGGTAGCCGATACCCGGGCATCTAGAACCTCCGCACGGATACCACCCGTGGCGGGGTGTAGCACCAATAGAAGCCCGCGACATCGCAGCGGCTACCGCAGCAGTCACCCGGACAGACACCCTTTTGGTTTAGAGACGGGAAGCGGTCCGCCGGTGCGACCGGCCCGGGCGTAGCGCCATCGAGTCATGCACCCGCCACCGATACGCTCCTGCGGTCCATCGTCGCACGGCTGATTCCAGCAGGTGATTCCGGGGACTGATTCCGGGGA
>JAGRHX010000462.1 GCA_020444775.1 Gammaproteobacteria bacterium | reverse complement strand
CTTCGGATACGGATTCACTGGTGAACAGATAACTGGATTGGGACATCTTGAATTTTGGCTCGAGAGTGGTTCTTTGAATGAGATGACCGGGCCGGGCCTGCACGGCCACCCGGACGAGAGTCGGGCGTTTAACCCACGAAGTCTACGCGAACGCAGAGTGTGATTGAAGGCGAAGCGCCCGTTCTGGGACGCCTGCTGCAGCGGAGCCGACCTTCGGCGAGCGGCTTGCGGTAGTTCGACCCGGTGGCACCGGAATGACCCGGCACCTACAGCCATGGTCCACGAACTGAAGAAACAACCGGTGATCTCGGCGCTTGCGCGCGGCACCGGATGGCGGAGCCGGATACGCAATCCGACGGCACCTGCCATCGTGATCGCGATCGGTTGGCGGACGACGAACGAGGAGCATCGGGGCGAAGCCTGATGGCCGCCCCGAGCTGACGGACAGCGGACTCAGGCGGCGACGAATTTGTCGCGCTTCACCTTGTCCATGTTCTTGCCTTCCATGCGCAGCAGCTTGGTCGCGCTCTTTCGGCTCGGAGAATGCAGGTCACCGATACCATACACGCGTGCCATGCCGGGCGTGAGCGTGTAGGTCTGGACCTTTTCCACCTTGCCTGGCTGATCACCGTCGGCCTTCTGCAGCAGCTTCCAGTCGGTCATATCGGTTGCCCCCGCGACCTGACCATACACTGCCCAGGACGGACCATGGTCGTGTGGCGCGCTCTCCTTGGCGCCCTCGTAGACATGCGACAGGATGCAGAAACCATACTCGGGATCCTCATAGAGGACCTTGCGCTCCGCGGTATTGTCACTGCTGTAGTGTGCCTTGACGAATTCCTGGTCGGCCAGTGCCTTGCGCACGATCTCGCCGATCTTCTCCAGGTTGCTCTTGTCCGTGCCGTTCTTCAGCACGGCACGGCATTCGTTGGCGAATTGCTCGAGGCTGTAACCCATCGCACCTCTCCTTACGCGTAGCAACGCGTGTTGCAACCAATACCCGAGCGGCCGCTGAGTCTGCGGGTCAGAACCGCTTGCTCAGGCGCCACGGGCAGCTCGTATCGCACCGCCAGGGCGGGCTCGATGCTCACGTCGACCTGCATAATCATATAGTATTGCGCGCAGGGAAAGGCCCTACCCGGCCGGGACAACCCACACAAGTAGACCCGACAGAGATCGCAAGTCCGGTCCGAGATATTGCCCGACAAGCGCCATGCCCGCTCATCGTCATGCCCACGACCGTGCTACTCGAAGGTCACGACCGCGCGTATCGATCCTCCAATCCGGATTGGGGCAGCGCCTGGCAATCGTCGCGATGATGGTGCTGGTATTGTGGCTGTTGGTGAGCGGCGCGCTCAGCGCCTGAGGGCCGCACGGTTCGCTCTGGTGGCCCGTTCATTCGTCCAGCATCACCTGTCGCCAGTACCGACGAGGCCGAAACAGACGCGGCCGATAGCGACCCGGACGATTCAGACAGAGTCCATGCAGCCATCGCGACACATGGTCACGGGGCCACGAACTGCAGATGACGGAGCCCCGTTCAAGGCGATGAGGAACAGGCATTGAACACAAGCGCCCTATCCGGCGCGTCGGTCGACCTGGTCGACCTCACGCTCGGCTACGATCGCCACCCGGCCGTGCATCACGTTCACACGCGCATCGATGGCGGCGCGCTGGTGGCACTGGTCGGTCCGAACGGCGCCGGCAAGAGCACCTTGCTGAAG
>JAGRHX010000461.1 GCA_020444775.1 Gammaproteobacteria bacterium | reverse complement strand
AGACACCGCATACATGCTCAAGTGCATGAGCACGACGTTCTGCGCGCAGGACATCGCGGTGGTTCGCATCAATTCCGATGTGCTGGCCTGGCGTCGGACGACCACCGGCATGCGTCGCAGCAAGCTGCCCAGTGCGCCGGGTGGCCGCTGGGTCGGTCTGCTTCTCGCGTTCAGCACACGCACCGCTGAACCCCTGTTGCTGATGCCGGACGGCGCGCTGCAGCGGCTGCGCGTCGGCGCGACCAGCGCCATCGCAGCGCGCTGGATGGCACGAGCGGAGGCTGGTGAGGTTGCGCTGCTCGGTAGCGGTTGGCAGGCGGGTGGGCAGCTGCTGGCGCTGGCATGCGTGCGCAATCTCGAGCGGGTGCGTTGCTTCAGCCCGACGCCGTCGAAACGCGATGACTTCTGCGCACGGATGCAGGCGCGCCTCGGTATCCCGGTCGAGCCGCATGCCAGAGCGCGCGACGCGGTGCGGGGTGCGGATGTGGTGCTGTGTGCCACCAATTCGGTGACACCGGTCATGCGTGCCGAGTGGCTCGAACCCGGCATGCACATCGGCTCGATTCGCGAAGGCGAGCTCGAGCCCGAGCTGCTGGCGCGAGCGGACCGGGTGGTCATTCACGACCGGGCGAACATGCGTGCGGACCGCATTCACGTCACCCACGGCTTGCGAACACCGGACCAGCACAGCGTCGCTCAGGCCAATCCTGCGTTGCACGCATTGTTGGATGCGCCGACCCTCACCGAGCTCGTCGCCGGCCGGGTCGCCGGCCGTGAGTCTGAGCGCGAATGCAATGTCTTTCTCAATCATCACGGCATGGCGTTGCAATTCGCGGCGGTTGCCTCGGTGATCCTCGAGCGGGCCCATGCCGCGGGCGTCGGTCGCGAGCTGCCGGGCGAATGGTTTACCCAGGACCGACATTCCTGAAGCGGCGCTGGGGTATGACATGGACGGCATGAACCCGGGCTGCATGAAGGTTCTCGAACATCACGATCCGTGGATGAGCAACGGCACGGGTCGATACCAACGGAGGATGAACGATGGCAGAACGACTGGGTCTGGGTGAGGCACGCCTGATCGTCGATACCATGCTGCGTGAGGCGGAGCTGCGCGGCTTGCGATTCGCCGCGGCCGTGGTCGACGCGGGTGGCGACTTGATCCACCTCGCGCGCATGGACGGCGCGTCGGCGCTGAACGCGCGTATGAGCTACAACAAGGCCTATACCGCGACCAAGTGGCAGATGGATACACGCGTGTTGAAGAGCCGATTGTTCGATATGTCGCTGGGTGACGAGCGGCGCGAGATCACGTGGTTCTGCGATCCCCTGTATACCCCGGTCTGGGGCGGTATCGTCTTGCGTAACGCCGAAGGCGTCATGTTGGGCGCCCTGGGCCAGAGCGGGGGTACTTATCAGCAGGACGAGGAGATCGGCCAGATCGCGGCGCGGGCCTTCGACGCGCTCTGAGGTGTCGTCCTCGGTCGCGGGGGGTGTGGAACCAATCCGCCCCCTGGCATAAGCATATCGCCGATCCGTCTTTTCAGGCGAGCCTGGGTCATCGCTATAGTCCCCGTCCCGAGTCACGCGACGGGAGGTTCAGGCTCGACATGTATCGCTACGACGAGTTCGATCACCGGCTGGTGCGCGAGCGTGCCCGCCAGTTTCGCGATCAGGTCGCCCGCTACAAGGCAGGACAGATCGGCGAGGACGAGTTCAAGGGCCTGCGTCTGCGCAACGGTCTTTATCTGCAGCGGCACGCGTACATGCTGCGTGTCGCGATCCCCTATGGTCTGCTCTCCAGCACGCAATTGCGCATGCTCGCGCGCATCGCCCGCGTGTACGACCGTGGCTACGGCCACTTCACCACCCGTCAGAACATCCAGTTCAACTGGCCCGAGCTCGAGCGGGTGCCGGATATCCTCGACGATCTCGCCGCTGTGGAGATGCACGCGATCCAGACCTCTGGCAACGCGGTGCGCAACATCTCCTCGGACCATCTGGCCGGTGTGGCCGGCGACGAGCTCGAGGACCCGCGACCCTACTGCGAGCTGCTGCGCCAGTGGTCCACCCTGCATCCGGAGTTCTCCTGGTTGCCGCGCAAGTTCAAGATCGCGG
>JAGRHX010000460.1 GCA_020444775.1 Gammaproteobacteria bacterium | reverse complement strand
GTCATCGCTGCGGCGTCATCGCTGCCGTCATCGCGTCGATGGAGCGTCCGGACGCACAGCGAAAGAAGCCCCGGTCACTCGCTTTCCGGGCGATACCCTGGCCCTTGAGCCAACATCAAGCGACGGCCGCGACGAGCTCATTTTGCATCCACGCAGCCTGCATGGACAAAGACGAGACCGCGCCGGCGGCACATCGATGACCCATGGACTTGACCCGATACCGGCCCCGGCACTGGACGATCGGGCGGTCGCTTGGGCATCATGTCCGATGCACCGCACGGTGGTGGTTTCGTGCTCGTCCACGAGCGTGCTTCGGTCCGGCTGAACACGCCCTGGGTGTGGCGTTGACCTGCTCCGCCGTTCCACGGCGCCACCTACGGGGGCTCTGACGGACAGCGGCTCGGAGCGCGACACGGGGCAACGTCCAAGACCTCGGCGCAAGCCTTCCCACCCACAATAACGAGGGCCTCCACCAGGCCTGCCACTTGACGGAGAGTTCAAAACCGATGAGATACGAAAGCCCCACAACGGTCGAGGCGGCCGTTGCCTTGCTAGGCGCTGGAAACGCGCGCGTGCTTGCTGGCGGCACGGACTTGATCGTGCAGTATCGGAGCGGACGCATCGCGCCGGACGTCGTCGTCGACATCAAGCACATCGACGCTACCCGCAAGATCAGCGAA
The DNA here is from genome assembly GCA_020444775.1 of Gammaproteobacteria bacterium. Next base: position 3,140 of record JAGRHX010000460.1, on the reverse strand, counting down.
GAGAATGGCGGCTACCGGATCGGTGCCGCGGTCTCCGGCGCCGAGATCAACGAGAACGCCGCGCTGTGCAAGGCCTGGCCGGGTGTCACCGAAGCCACCGACCTGATCGGCTCGACCCAGATCCAGGGCCGCGCCAGCCTCGGCGGCAACCTGTGCAACGCATCCCCCGCGGCCGACACGGTGCCGGCCCTGATCGCCGCCAACGCGGTGTGCACCGTGGCCGGTCCGAACGGCACCCGCGAGGTGCCGGTGGAGAAGATACCGGCCGGCCCCGGTAAGACCTCACTGGCGGCGGGCGAGTTCGTGGTGTCGCTGACCCTGCCCAAGCGTCCGGCCCACTCCGGAGATGCCTATCTGCGCTTCATTCCGCGTACCGAAATGGATATCGCGGTGGTCGGTGCCGGTGTCAACCTGGTGCTGGACGCCAGCGGCACGGTCACCGACGCGCGGGTCGCGGTCGGTGCGGTGGCGCCCACCGCGCTGCTGGTGCCGGACGCCGGCAAGGCGCTGGTCGGCAGCAAGCTCGAGCAGGATGCGCTGGACAAGATGGCGGCCGCGGTTCGCGCGGTCTGCAAACCCATCAACGACAAGCGCGGCACCATCGAGTACCGAACCAAGGTCGCGGGCGTAATGGCCCAGCGAGCGGCAAAAATCGCCTACGAGCGTGCGAGGAGCAATTAAGGTAATGGCAAAGCAACACGTCACCACGACAATCAACGGCGATAGCGTCGAGTTCCTGTGCGACGCCGATCAAACGCTGCTCGATGTGCTGCGCGACGAGCTGCAGCTCACCGGCACCAAGGAGGGCTGTGGCTCCGGCGACTGCGGCGCCTGCAGCGTGACCATCGACGGTCGTCTGGTCTGCTCCTGCCTGGTGCTGGGTGTAGAGGCCGAAGGCAAGTCCATCGGCACCATCGAAGGCATGGCGCAGGGCGAGAAGCTGCATCCGCTGCAGCAGAAGTTCCTCGAGTACGCCGCCCTGCAGTGCGGTATCTGCACCCCGGGTGTCCTGGTCGCTGCCAAGTCCCTGCTGGAGAAGAACCCGGACCCGAGCGAGGAAGAGGTACGCTACTGGCTGGCCGGCAACCTGTGCCGCTGCACCGGTTATGACAAGATCGTCCGTGCCGTGCTGGATACCGCCGCCGAAATGCGAGGTTGATGCCGATGGCAACCGAACCGAAGAAGCTCCAGACGGTCGGCACCCGTCCACTACGTCCTGACGGCGTGGACAAGGTGACCGGCCGGGCGCGCTTTGGCGCCGACCTGTATCTGCCGAACATGCTCCACGGTCTGGTCCTGCGCAGCCCGCATGCGCACGCCCGGATCAAGAGCATCGACACCAGCAAGGCCGAGGCCCTGCCCGGTGTGAAGGGGGTGATCACCAGCGCCGACTTCCACGACATGGAGTCCGAGCTGGTCCCCGCCGGCGAGATGATGATCAACTACCGCGACATGATCCGCATCATCATGGCGCGCGAGAAGGCCATGTTCGAGGGCCATGCGGTGGCCGCGGTCGCCGCCACCTCGCCGGCCGTCGCCCGCGAGGCGCTCAAGCTCATCAAGGTGGACTACGAGGTCCTGCCGCATGTGCTGGACGTCGAGGAGGCAATGGCCGACGACGCGCCGCTGCTCGACGAGACCCTCTACACCCAGGGTGTGGAGCCGGCGCCGAGCAAGCCTTCGAACGTGGCCAAGCGCGTGCAGTTCGGTCATGGCGACGTCGATGCCGGCTTTGCCAAGGCCGACGTGGTAGTCGAGCGCACCTTCCACACCCAGGCCGTGCACCAGGGTTACATCGAGCCACACGCTTGTCTGGCCAACGTCTCCGAGGACGGTCAGGCCGAGCTGTGGTGCACCACCCAGGGCCACTTCGTGGTCCGTGCCCACTGCGCGCGTATGCTGCGCATGGACATCTCCAAGCTGCGTGTGACCTCCTCGGAGATCGGTGGCGGCTTCGGTGGCAAGACGGTGGTGTACCTGGAGCCGATGGCGCTCGCGCTGTCGCGTAAGGCCGGCAAGCCAGTGAAGATGGTGATGAGTCGCGAGGAGGTCTTCAAGGCTTCCGGTCCGGCCCCGGGCGGTATCATCCGCGTGAAGATGGGCGCCACCAAGGACGGCCGCATCACCGCCGCGGACTGCGATCTGAAGTACATGGCCGGCGCCTTCCCCGGCGCACCGATCATGCCCGGCGCCATGTGCGCGTTCGCGCCCTACGAGCTCGATCACGTGCGCTCGGTGGGTTATGACGTGCTGGTCAATCGACCCAAGGTGGCGGCCTACCGTGCACCCGGCGCGCCGCTCTCCGAGTTCGCGGTGGAGAGCGTTGTCGACGAGCTGGCCAAGACCCTCGGTATCGATCCGATCGAGCTGCGCCTGAAGAACGCGGTCAAGGAAGGCTCTCAGTCCTCCTACGGACCGAAGTTCTCCGCCATCGGTCTGGTCGAGACCCTCGAGGCTGCCCGGGCCCACGAGCACTACAAGGCACCGCTCAAGCCCAATCAGGGCCGCGGCGTGGCCTGTGGGTTCTGGTTCAACATCGGCGGTGAGTCCTGCGCCATCCTCAACCTGACCGAGGACGGCACCCTCAACCTGTCGGTGGGCTCACCGGACATCGGCGGCTCGCGGGCCTCGATGGCGATGCAGGCCGCCGAGGTGCTGGGCATCAGCTCGTCGCGCATCCGGCCGCTGATCGCCGATACCGCCAATCTCGGCTACACCTTCCTGACCGGCGGTAGCCGGACCACCTTCGCCAGCGGTCTGGCGGTCATCGAAGCCGCCAACGACATGGTTACGCAGCTTTGTGAGCGGGCCGCGAAGAAGTGGGACATCCCGGCGGACGCGGTCAACTGGGTGGACGGCGAGGCACGCCCGGCGGGCACCAACGCCGGTAAGTTCGAGCCGCTGCCGTTGGCCGTTCTGGCGCGTGAGGCGGGCAAGACCGGCGGACCGATCGTTGGCCGTGGCGCGCTGAACGCCCAGGGCGCGGGGCCGAGCTTCGGCACCCACCTGGTGGACGTGGAGGTGGACGAGGAGACCGGCAAGGTCAGCATCGTCCGTTACACCGTCATCCAGGATGCGGGCAAGGCGGTGCACCCGAGCTACGTCGAAGGTCAGCTCCAGGGCGGCGCGGTGCAGGGCAT
>JAGRHX010000459.1 GCA_020444775.1 Gammaproteobacteria bacterium | reverse complement strand
CGCCGAGGCGACCGCGATCGCCCGCAGCACCCAGCGGGCCGTGGCCACCGCGTTCGCCAGCACCACGGCCGCGCCGGCGCGCAACGGTGCCAGCGCCAGGGTCATCGCCGAGGCGCCGATCAGCCAGACTACGGTCATCGCACAGGCTGGCGGCACGGACACCGATCGTGTCCGCACCCAGGTCGCTCGACTCGGCATCGCCGGGCCGCTGTCCGCGCTGGCCGGCGCCGGGCGTGATCCGGACGGCACCAATCTCCTCGGCCTGGACCTGGCCACGGTTGCGTCAATCGCGCCCACTGACGCGCTCACCGGGAGCGGCGACACCCTGCTGCAACTGTCCTTGCTGTTCGACAGCTCGGGCGTTGGCTCCGGCCCGATCACCTACACCAGCGATGTACAGTTCGACCTGCTCTTCAGCCCTGGCCAGTCACGCTCGATTGCCTACACGCTCGGAGAGATCGATGCGTTCGGCGCCGGCATTCAGTCATTCGTCCTGGAAATCAGGATCGAAAATGGCCTGGGTCAGACCATCCGTTCGAACTCCCAGCAGGATCTGGAAATGCTCTTCGACGGCCAGGAGCTAGCGCTCGGTCGGTTCTCCAACGATCCGCTCAATCCACTGGACATCGACTTCCATTTCGCGGTCACGTTGGGCACCCCGGGCGACGGCATCATCACCGGAGCGTCGTTACTCGCGCCCGTCCCGCTGCCCGCGCCGCTGGCGATGATGGTGATGGCGCTGCTCGTCGCGGCACCGGCTTTGGGCCGGCGAGGATCGACGAGCACATGCCAGCCAAGCACGGCACCCAAGCGACGCCGACCAGCGCCCTGAACCATCGGGCACAAGGCTCAACCGTCGAACTCGTCCTCGACCGCGGCCGATTCCGGCTGCGGCCCCGTCGCGCAACGGCGCCGGGTAGCGCTCGGGCTCTCCCCGTACACGCGACGATATTGCACAGAGAAACGTCCCAGGTGAGGGAATCCACAAGCGTGCGCGATATCCGAGACGGAGCGGTGATTGTCCGGGTCCAGGAGCAGGCCACGAGCACGTGCCATTCGCACATCACGCAGATAGTTCAGTGGCGATCGCCCGGTCGCCTTGCGAAAGTGCTCGTTGAGTGTCCGACCGGGTAACCGCGTTATCCTGGACAGATCCGCCAGCGTGACTGCCTGAAACGCGTGGGCCTGCAGATACTCGACCGCCAGGCGAATCGCGCGTGGCGCCGGGGCCGGATTCTTGCACTGCAGCAAGCGGCTGTAGTTGTGCGGTTGCGAATCGAGCAGCTGTCCTATCACCAGCTCCTGGGCATGTGCGGCAAACAAGGCAGATGTGCTCGAATCGACACAGCCATCGAACACATTGCACACATACTCTATCGTTGCCTTGAGCACGCGGCCCTTGGGCGTATCCAGGTCGATGAGCGGATGGAACTCCAGCGCCTGGCTGAGTGCCTCACCCAACAAGGCCTCGAGCTGACGCACCACCGCGCCCTGGGCAAGCGAGATGCCGAAGCGCGAGCTGCGCTCGCGCAGCAAGGTGCATTGATCGTGCTTGGGCGAACCGATGGTCGCGTAGAGACCGCCGCCCTGGTACACGTGGCGCCCGACGCCGAGCTCGAAGCTGCCGACGTGGGGGAACGACAAGGAGAAGTCCGGTCGATCGCCGCGGGCGATGACCTCCAACGGAACCCCGTAGCGCAAGAAGCTGAAATAGCCCCAGGGCATGTAGACGGCGTTGATGACGGCCAGCAGGCTCGACCCGTGCACGGGCCCGGGGTATTCGATCTGCAGCGATTTCGCCGATAGGAAATCACGAAGCTCGTCCCCGTCGTCGGTAACCAGCATCGGGCTATGCGCGAACGGTGAGGTCCGCGGCGGCGCATCCGTGTCGTTGGCCCGGAAGGATTGCAAGGCTCACCTCGTTCGGTTTCGTCAGGTCCGATCGCCCATGAAGGTGCCTGGGCGGATGCCTAGCACCGTTTGGATGGTAGCCGCCGGTGAACAGGCATGACTGTGAACGCCCTTGCAGATCCGATTCGCGTCCAGGAGCCGGATATAGACGCCTTCGACAAGGTTGTTGCGAATCCGTATCGCTTCGACACACGGAAGGACCCGACTCGGCAATGGCAAGGTGCGCTCAACGACAGCGACGAGCCAGGGCACCGTGTGCTCGAGCGGTACTCGAGCGCGCATAGGCCGTTGCAGCCGTAGTGGAGCTCAGTCAGGTCCGCGGCCTCGGTCTGGCCGCGCTGCGTTCACTGCGAATGTGAGAGGAGACGAACAGGCTCGGATCCCTCGGCCGGGTGGATTGTGAGCTGCGTGAAGGGGATCCCCCAGCCCTCCTCGTTTGCAGCCAGCACGCAAGCTTGCCATAGCTTACGAACGATGGCCGGATAGCTGCTTGCCGCGCTGCTTCTGAAGATCGCGGCGACCAGATAGTCGAGCGAATTCGTCCCTGCCATCCGAAATTCGACCACCAGCCGTTCCAGGTGTTCGGCGAACGGCGTGTCACTCAAGCAGGCTTCGATATGGGCCTGGAGCTTGGGCGCCACCTCGTGCAGACACTCCGACTGATGTCGGTAGTCGATTCCGAACGTCACGGGAACGGCGAAGGTTCCGCCCTGCGTCAGGTTACGGATCGCCAGCGCCACATAGTCCGTGTTCGAGACCAATCGACGAATACCCCCAAGGATTATCAACTCCACGAACTCCAGAGTCTGGCGATTGACCGTCGCGAACGAGTCGTCTGGCATCAAGATGCAATCACCAGCTCGAGATGGAAACCAAGGCTCCTCTCGGCATGGACGCGAGCGCTGGCCTATGAGCTCGTGCAGCGGCAGTCGTAGCACACCTTCTAGGCAGGGATTTCGCAGCACGCAGTAGACGTTGATGGTCTTGACCTCGAACGGTAGACCATCGATTACGATGCGCTCGCCTTCACGCACCGGACCCAGCCCCAAGAGCAGCCTTGCCTCGGCAATATACTGGGGAAGAAATCGCCTCAGGCTGAGAACCGCCAACGCCATGCCGATGATGGTCAGGGTGAGAAGCAGGAAGTCCCCCATGGCCGAGAAGGTCACCAACAAGCCCAACACGACAAACACGACCGTGATCAATCGATTCGCATACAGCAGGAGTCGATAGCGGAGATTGCTGCCGTCGCTTCGACGGCGTGCCCGCCGCTCCACATAGCGGCGCGGCAGCTGTAGGAGCGCCCACATCGAGACCGCGACGACAACGGCCAGTAGTAGAGTGACGCCTCGCCCCTGGACGAATTCCAAGGCCTGCTCCTGCAAGCGTTCCAGAGCGAGGGGCTCTTCTTCTTGAAGGTTGGCGAGTTGCAGCTGGGCAACTTCGAGCGCCTGCGCCGCTTCGCGTTGGCGCTGCCGCCAATCAGCCTCCAGCCCGGCGAGCCGATCCGCCACGGAGGCCTCCAGCGGTGCACCCATTGATGCCCGTATCGCGGTCAGCCCCTTCTGCGCGCTCTCAATCCGGATCCGCGCGAGCTCGACGGTCCGCTTGAGTCGTTCGATCTGACGGGGTTTTTCGGTCAACGCTCGCAATTCGTCGAAGATCGGTTTCGATATCTCGACGATCTCCGCTTGCCAGTCGAACTTCTGGGCGGGCTCGGTGGTAAACACGCTCTCGTCCGCGCCGCCCGTTGCGAGTTGCTCGAAGGTAGAGCGCAGATTCGCAATCTCCTCGCCGATCGTTTGCAGCCGGAGGTCGAGCTCTTCACGACTGTGGAGCTCGCTTGCGACACCTTGGCCAGGCGTTGCGTCAGACAGGTCCTTGAAGGCCTTACGTCTGTCTTCGATCACTCGGTCCAGCTCGGTCAGTCGCTGGCCCAGCTCGCGTCTTCGATTCGCCGCCTCTTCGTCCGCCGGGCTGATCGGAGGGACGGCTGCCGAGTCCTCGGCTCGCGAATCTGCGCCTGTGGGTTGAGCACCAGCATCGCAATGGGACAGGAGCGACAGTGCAACAGCGAAGAGCAGTACGAGAATGGGCATTGGCATCGCACGGAATATGGTAGGAACCTCGACAGCATCGCACACCACGGTCAGTTGCCACATGCAGGCGCTCAGACCCTGGCTGTCCGGCCTGCCGCGGACGACGAGCCGACGGCCTCACACCCAGAAGCCGCGGTCCATTCAAGTCATCAGAGGTATGCTTGCGCCCATGACGATGCTGGCTGTGACCCTGGAGTAGCTGCAATGCGATTTCTAACGCTGACGATGCTGGCCATGCTGCTGACCGGATTGACGTCAGCTCGTGCCGAGGACGATGTCTCGGCAAGCAGGGCCATCACCGTGTACAAGTCCCCGACCTGTGGTTGCTGTACGGCTTGGGCGGAGTATCTGGAACAAAGCGGGTTCCAGGTGTCGGTCGTCAATCAGCACCATCTGAGTGCCATCAAGGCCCGTTACGGCATCGACCGGCCGCTACAATCCTGTCATACCGCCGTTATCGATGGCTATGTCATAGAGGGCCACGTGCCGGTCGACGACATCCTGCGTTTGTTGATAGAGAAGCCGGATGCCCGCGGCCTGACCGCACCCGGCATGCCGGCGATGTCGCCCGGGATGCACAGCCTGGAGCCCAAGGGATACGACGTGCTGCTGTTCGACCGGACCGGTAGGGCCAGCGTATATTCACGCTACTGAGCCGCGACGGCTCGATGGACCATGGATTCGGCCCGACCCTTGCTTGACCTGCACCGATGTCCTCCACGCTCGCCCTGACGGGTCTGCTGCCATTCGTCGTCCTGATCGCGGCAGCGCTCGCATTTCCGGTCAGCCTGCTGCTACTGCGTCTGTACCGTCGCGGCGTGCTGCGCGGGATGACAAAGCTGGGCGGCGCACAAGCCGTGCAGCACGCGCCCGAGTCCACCCGGCTCGGCCACGCCACGCCCGCCGCCAACCTGCGGATCGAAACCCTGGAGACCGACACCAGGCCGGCCGTGCCGCCGGGCAACATCCACGCCTGGCACAATGCCACGCGTAACCCCTGGCTCACCGCGCTCGTCGTCCTCGTCTCGGCGCACGCCTACGCGCTGGTCATGACCACGGGCTGGCTGTATGTCAGCCGCGATGAGTCGGGGGCCTTGGTCAAGCTGCTGATCCTGTTCTGGACCTATCTCTGGCCCGGTGTCCTCGGCGTGCTGCTGGTCGCAGCCTATGATCCATGGCGCCGCGCCGGGGTGCTCGGTGCCTACTTCGCGGTGCTCGGCGTGCTGTTTGCGATCGCGGTGGCCCGCAACCCCAATCTCGACCCGGCCATCCTGCCAGTCTACTGGCTGCTCACCAGCGGCCCCGCGAGCATCTTGTTGTCCACATTCCTGGTGCGCAGGATCCGGGCAGTGGGACCGTTGGTGCTCGTGTTCCTGATCGCGATTGCAATCGGCTCGCAGTCGCTGGTCTCACTGGCGGCCAGCAACGATGCCCTGCTGCGGGTGATGGTCGAGATAGGCGTGGCGCTGGGACTGAACGCCGCTGGACTGTTCGTCGGTCTGATGATCGCCGGCGCCGGAGTGTTCACGCTGCTTGGCTGGCCACTGTTAGGGCTGATCGGCCGACGCTATGCCGACAAGCGCTTCAGCGAGCAATCGATAACGGTCGATGCGATCTTCTTGCTGTTCGGACTGGTCCAATCGATCGGATTCGCATTCGAAGGCGCACTGTGGATCCTGACCGGTCTGTTCGCCTTCATGACCGGCAAGCTGCTCAGCGTGGTCGGACTTCGCCAGATCGCGGCGCGGGCGGTGCCGAGCCAGGCCCGAACCCTGTTGCTACTCAGGGTGTTCGCGTTGGGCCGGCGCAGCGAGGCATTGTTCAACAAGCTGCGCACCCACTGGCAGCACATCGGCAGCATCTCGATGATCGCGGGACCGGATCTGGTGACCAGCACCATCGAGCCCCACGAGTTCCTGGAGTTCGTCAGCGGCCGACTCGGGCGACAGTTCGTCAAGGATCCGCAGGATCTCGACACCAGACTTGCCCATATCGACGCCACACCGGATCCGGACGGTCGTTATAGAATCAACGAGTTCTTCTGTCACGGCGACACCTGGCAGATGACGATGGAGCGACTGGCGGCCAGCAGCGATGCGGTGGTGATGGACCTGCGCGGCTTCTCGCCG
>JAGRHX010000034.1 GCA_020444775.1 Gammaproteobacteria bacterium | reverse complement strand
GCCCGGGTCTGCCCGTAGTTGCCGGTGAGATCGCGTGGCACCAGGTAATAGGCACGCTTGTCGCCGGGCCCGACACCGACTGCCGCAAGATCGCGGATGGACTCGACGAACTGCGCGAAATCCGGATTCCAGCCGACATCGGTGGTGTCCTTCTGGGCGCTGCCGCTGACCGGAATGGGCTGATCGTTGACCTTCTGAAGACCCGGGATCTGCACGTTGCCGTCGGCGTCGTGGGCAAGACCCATCGCCAGCTGGCGGATGTCGATGCTGGCATCCACGGCCACCACGTTGCTGTCGCTGCGATACAGGTCGTAGCCCGCGATCATGATGCTGGACACGTATTCGTCGTTGCCGGTCGCGCCCGGGTGATTCCAGTTCAACGCGACCGTGCCATGGGTCTTCATGCGCTCTGGTGCGTCACAGCGCTCGAACTCGCTGACCTGCAGCAGATCGTCGGCGCCCGGCATGACATGCACGGTACCGGCATCGACTTTGACCAGACCGATGCGGATCTCCTCACCAGCGGCATTGACGGCCAGCAACTCGTAGACGTGCACGCCGCTATCAATCGGATCCAGATAGGCACGGTAGCCGGCGCGCGCAACGTTGAAATCGTTTCGCGAGGCGAGGAAGGCCCAGTACTTCTCACCCAGCAGACGTGCCCGCAGACGCGCCGCGAAGTTGCCCGCATCGACCACAACCGGGGGTTCCTCGGCGGCCCCCTCCTCACGCAGCCAGCGCAAGGTCTCCAGACGCCGGCGCTCCTGCTCGATCGGCGCATACAGCGCCTGGATCTCGGCAACGCTCATCGCGCCGCTGGCCGGCACGTCGTAGATGACCGTGCCGTCACGCTCGAGCCTGAAGCGGGTCAGATCGGCCGGATAATCGCCCTGGGTGGTGTCCCAGCGCAGATAGACCGCGGTGTCGCCCTGACCACTCTTGGAGATGGAGCCGAGCGGCGCCACCAGCGCGGTCAGATAGCTCTGCTCACCCTCGGCGCGAGCGACACCGGCGAAGGCCAGACAGGCGAGCAGGACGCAAAGAGCCGATCCGAGGGCTAACGGTCCGCGTGTCCGACGCGGTCGGCGTCCCGCCATCCGCGTCCTGTATGAAGCATGCATTGGTTCACGCACGGTCATTCCCTTCCTAGTCGATCGCGGAGGTCTTCAGACCGCCGATGCTGAAGCCCTTGCCGGTCTTGTAGCTCGCGCTGAACTTGGCATCGCCGGTGCCACACCAATCGTCGTCCCGCACCTTGGGTATCGAGCTCCAACCTTCCGGGTCACAGAAGCCGAGTCCAGCCGCCCCCCAACCTTCGCCGCCGAAGGTGAACACGTCGCCGGATTTCTCCCCCCAGACCGTGACCTGTCCTTTCAGCGAGGCGATACAAAGCGCCTTGCCCCAGGCACCGCCACTGACGACGCCACCGACGGTGAACGGCGGTCCGATAAGCAGCCAGGCACCGGCGCTGGCATAGGCGCCGACCCGCAGGAAGCAGCCGTTGTCCCAGATCGGGATGCTCGCGCCGCCACGCACGTAGCCGCCGTTGAAGATGCCGCCGGGGAAGGTCACCCACTTCGACGCCTCGGGGTCCAGCACCAGTAACACGTCGGTATTGCAGGTCTTGCCGATCAGGAAGGCGACGAACATCATCACCGAGTCGAACTTGCCGGCCCCGGAAGCCCCCAGGTAGTTCTCGTACTTGCCGACGCCCGCGGCGAAGGCGATGTCGTAGATCTGGAAGGCCTGGAAGTCGATCTCACCGTCGATGATGATCATCCCGTTGACACCGACCGGCTTCAGGTTCTCGATGGTGATGCCGAGCGTCAGCTCCTGCAGGGTGGCATCCGACACGCCCACCGAGATCGGCACGCCGTACACCGAGATCGAGGCATCCAGCAGGCCGCTGGTGTTGCCACCCAGACAGTTGAGCGCCTTGTTGTTCGCATTCCAGCTCACCACGTCGAGCGCGGCACCGTAGCTGGTGGTGTTCTCCTCGTCGTCACCGTCCTGGGTGAACTCGGCGCCCAGGTGCAGACGCATCAGCTCGTCGCCCTCGATCAGGGCATAGCCATCGAGCTTCGCCGCGTTGATGGGAATCTGATCCTTGAAGGCCGCGGTGGCCGCATCGAGCGCCGCGTTGACCTGGTTCTCCAGCTGCTGCGCGAGGTCCTTGAGCACGAAGGCGACCTGATCCAGCACGTCCAACACGATGTCATTGAGCAGATCCGAAACCTCGTCGGTGGCCATGTAGACCACGGTGTGGATCGACTCCACCGCCGGCGAGTTCATGATCGCGTCGACCACCAGCTCGCGCAGCTCGGCGGCGGACGGATGCGGCACGAACGCGGTCAGGCTCTGTAGTTGAGCGTTGGCGATCGCGACGCTCTGGGCGATGGCCTGGTCGATGGGATCGGTCAGGACCAGCGCCAGCTGCTTGACGATGCTGCGCTTCGGCCCCAGCGCGTCGGCCGGGTAGACGAAGCTCACCGACTGCAGCGCCGCGTCGAACACATCGGTCTTGATGTCGACGATACTGGTCATGCCGGTCAGGCTGGTGAAGACACCGTCGCGCGCCTCCTCGATGACCAGACGGACCTGGCCTAGACCATTGCGCACCTCGTCGACCACTGCCACGCCCGCGCCGATCGCATCGTCGGCCGTGTCCAGCGCGCTCTTCACCTGCACACGCACCGTGTTGATCTTCGACTCGATGGTGTTCAACGCGGTGGTGACATCGGCAATCAGCTGATTGGCATCGTTGAGGACGTTACCGACCTGCGCGCCGACCGTGCCGCAGATGGCGTCGACCTGATTCAGGGCGACGTTGACCTGGGTGCTCGCCTCCTCGACCAGCACGCCCAGGGTCTGCTGGGCCTCGCTGATCGCGGTCAGATTGACGCCCGCGGCCTGCGCGATGGCGGTGCCGAACTGGACCAGCTCGTTGGCCTGACGCACGGTCTGCAAGGCATCACGCACGTCACGGATCCGCTCCAGCACCTCGAAGATCCGCGCCAGCACGGCGTTGCTGCTGCCGGTGTCCTTGTCGAAGTTGCAACTCGCGAGGTTGCCGGCGCTGGCGATCACCGACTGCAGGGCCGAGAGCGCGTTCTTGGCCTTGTTGATGTCGCCGTTCACGCCGAGCATGCTGTCGGCCAGCACGTCGACCCGGGTCTTGGTCTGGGTCACCGCGGCATGCGCCGCGGTCAGCGCGGTGTCCACGTTGTCGAGCTGGGCGATGACCTGGTCGAGCACGTCGATGTGGATCTGCAGACGCACCGGATCCGGGGCGCCGTTCAAGGCATCGAACAGATCCGCGGACGCGGCGTCGTAGACCGACTGCAGGGCCGCATCGAGGTCGTCCGAGAGCGGGTTGATGATGGCGCTGGTGATGCTGTTGAGACCATCCTCCACCTCGGAGGCGAAGAACTCCGGCAGCGACTGCACCTTGCCCATGGCGTCCGCCGCGTTGCGGAACGGATCCGCGTTCGGCGGGAATGACGACAGCGCCTCGCGCACGCCGGCCTCCATGAAGGCATCCAGACCCGGGCCGGTGACCTGGTTGAGCACGCTCAGGCTGGACTTGATACCACCGACCAGCTTCTGCACCGGTGGCGTCGGCGAGCAGTTGATGCTGAACGGCAGATCGTTGCAGATGAAGTCGTCGATGGCGGCGACATTGCTCGGATCGCTCAGATCCAGGTTCAGGTCGAACTCGACCAGCTTGTCGAAGTCCGCGCTGGCACCGAAGCTGACCGCGGTCTGTTTGGGGTCGACGAAGTTGACCCCGGCGTTGGCCTCCAGCACCAGCAGATCCGCGCTCAAGGTCTTGCCCAGGAACTGCGGTCGCTTGCCGTCGCTGTGACGATTGCGGTCGAAGAAGATCGGCAGCTCGAAACCGAATCCCGTGCTCCCCCATTCGTAGGCGGCCTTGACCCGATCCGCATCCGGGATGCCGTCGTCGTTCATCTTGGTGGCGAGCACGCTGTTGGTCTGGTTGTCCTGGTTGCCGGCGAGCGTGGTGCCCTGCTTCCAGACGACGCTCTGCTCTTGCAGGTAGCTCGCACCGACCTTCTTGTTCGCGACCCGCAGGTCCAGATCCAGCGCGTTCCAGAACGGCAGCCCCATGTCGGCATCGGTCTGTAGATAGCCATTTTGCAGACCGTTGTTGGGCGTCTTCAGCTCGACCTGGCTGTTCAAGGCAACGTCGAAGCCGGGCTCGGCCGAGTCCGGCACACCGGCATTGCTCTTCGGCTGGTCGAGCACCTGGTCGGTCGCGCCGGTGATGGTGGTCTGGAACGGGTTACCCTGCGGACTCCAGCG
>JAGRHX010000458.1 GCA_020444775.1 Gammaproteobacteria bacterium | reverse complement strand
CTCCCCCTGGCCGTCCCCCTGGCCGTCCCCCTGGCCGTCCCCCTGGCCGTCCCCCTGGCGATCGTTGGCGACGGCTTGCGCCCGTGGTTGGCACCGCGCTGCTGTTCGCGGTCGCGCTTTACGTCCTGCACCATCTGACGCGCGACCTCCACTACCAGGAGGTGGTCGCCAAGGTTTCCGCCCTGGGGTGGTCGGCGCTCGCCCTCCCGGTCGCATGTGCTGCGGCGGGCTACCTGAGCCTGCTGGGTTACGATTGGTCGGCGCTCCGCTACATCGGTCGCAAGATTTCGCTGCCACGTCTCGCGCTGGCCTCATTCTGCGGCTATGCGCTGAGTAACACCGTTGGCGTTGCGGTGCTCTCGGGCGGGGCCGTTCGATACCGGATCTATGGCGCGCTCGGACTGGAGGGCTCCGAGATCGCCACGATCTCAGTGTTCTGCGCGAGCGCGTTCGGGGTTGGTGTGACAGTGGTCGCCTTCGCCGCCCTCGCGCTCGATCCCCTCGCGCTCGCCACGGTGACCTCGCTCCCATCCGGTGCGCTGCGCGCAGTCGGTCTTGGAGGACTCGTGTTGACGGTGCTGGCGCTCGCCGTACGCTCCAGGGTCGCTGGCATCATCCGACTGGGCCACCGCCAGTTTCGGGTCCCCTCGACACAATTGCTCCTCGCTCAACTCGGGTTCTCAGTGCTCGACATCGGTTTTGCGGCTGGCACCCTCTACGCCGTGTTGCCGGATCCAGGCCTGCCTTTCATCTCCTTCGTCGCCATCTTCGCGATAGCGTCGATCGCAGGCGTGCTCAGTCACGTTCCAGGCGGCATAGGGGTGTTCGAGAGCGTGATGATAGCCGGGCTTGGTGGTCATGTACCGGCGCCAGCGTTGGCAGCGGGGCTGATCATCTATCGTGCTGTCTACTATTTGCTACCACTGTGTCTGGCGGTGGCTCTGCTTGCGCTCAACGAGGTGCTGTCGCGTGCGCGCACCGAGCGCCTTCGTGCAGTCGCAAGCCGCATTGCCCCGCTTGGGCGTGCAGGAGCACGCCTCGTGCCTTTGGCAATCGGCGCGCTCGTGCTCATCGTCGGAATCCTCCTGCTGATGAAGGGTGTCTTGCCGGTTACGCAAACCCGACTCGAGGACGTAAGCGCGCTTATAGGGCTCGAGCTGTTCGAGCTGTCGCGGCTGGGCTCGAGCATCGTTGGCGCGGTTCTTGTAGTCATCTCGCGTGCACTGACCAGGCGCGTGCGTGCTGCGTTCTGGATTGCCCTCGGGCTGATCGCCACCTCCGCGATGCAGGCGCTGCTGGAAGGCTTCGACTTGGAGATCTTTCTTTCATTCGTGTTCGTCGGCGTGCTGTTGTGGTGGTGTCGGACAGAGTTCGAACGGCCGTCCCGCTTCGCTCATCAAGTGCTCTCCGTCAGGTGGCTCGTCTTGGTCGCTGCGGTTGCTCTCGGAACCGTCTGGACGCTGCTCTTCGCCTACAAGGCGGAGCCATACAGCCACGAGCTTTGGTGGCAATTCGCGTTCGATGCCCAGGCACCCAGAGGTCTGCGCAGCGGCCTTGCGAGCGGGTTGGTGCTCGCGCTCGCGACGCTCGTGCTGGGTCTTCGCACACCCTGGATGAAACCCCACCCGCCAACCGCCCATGAGCTATCCCGCGCGGCCGTAATCGTACGCCGCCAAGACGATCCGGACGCGAACTTCGCTTTGGTGGGCGACAAGGCGCTGCTCTTCTCCGAGAGCGGCGAGAGCTTCCTGATGTACGGGATCCAGGGACGTAGCTGGGTAGCGCTGGGTGCACCGGTCGGACCTGCGGCGGAGGCGGCACAGCTGCTGGGTGAGTTCATGGACCTGGCCGAGGCCAACGGTGGTCGAACGGCGCTCTACCAAATCGGGCCCGAGCACCTGCCCCTCAGTCTCGATGCGGGGCTCACGCTCAGCAAGCTCGGCGAGGAGGCCGTTGTGCCGCTCGCGAACTTCAATCTCGAGGGGCCGACGCGCAAGGATCTGCGCTATGCATCTCGACGTGCCGAACGCGATGGCCTACGCCTGGAGCTGTCGGCGCCGCCGCACGATCTCGAGCTGCTGAGGACCCTGAGGCACATTTCAGATGCATGGCTGGAGACAAAGAACACCCGCGAGAAGAGGTTCTCCTTGGGGCGTTTCGACGAAGCCTACCTTCAGCACGCATCGCTCGCCCTCGTCCACGAAGGTGAGCGCATCACGGCCTTTGCCAACGTGCTGGAGACGGACACACGCGCCGCGGCGACGATAGACCTCATGCGGCACCTGCCCGATGCGCACCGGCTCACCATGGACTTCCTGTTCATCGCCTTGATGCTCGAGCTCAAGAATCAAGGATTGGCGCGATTCACGCTCGGAATGGCGCCGCTTTCGGGCGTTGCCGATCTTCCACACGACTCTCTCTGGAACCGGCTCGGCGGTCTGCTTTATCGCCACGCCGGTCACTTCTACAACTTCCAAGGGCTGCGACAGTTCAAGGAGAAGTTCAACCCTGAGTGGCAGCCGCGGTATCTCGCGACCGAGGGAGGGCTCGACCCGGTGATCGTGGCGGCCGATGTCGCGCTGTTGTGCGGAGGTGGATTGCGCGGTGTGATCGAACGGTGAGCATGGGAACCTCATGACTACAGTCACGGCTCGTTTGCCTCGCTGCCCGGTCGTTCAGGGCTCATCTCACCTTCATCCATCTACAGGGAATCTCGACGCGACCCTGGTGAAGTCGCTCCGGAGGAGGCTCCGTGCAGCATTCACTCCTTCACCACCTCGCACCTGCCATCGATAACGGTGCCCTTGCGAGCGGCACCGCTCATCTGCACCCGCCGTCGCGTCGCGGCTGGGAGCGTCATTCGGCCAGTCACGTATGCCACCGAGAGCGCTGCCAATGCCAGTACGCCAATGATGAGCCCGGCCGTGGCAGCCGCCACCAAGACAGTCGCGATCACCACCGTCGAGAGTGCCTGGGACAGGAACGATGCTTTCATGTTCATCTCCGATTGCGATTTCTGCTCCGACTGCGTTGACATAGCTTGCACGCGGTAGCTTCTCCGGCTGCTTTCTGAATTCATACGTGTTGGCAAGATTGCTGGCCGACGACAGCCCGCTCACCCATCCCCCCGCTCAC
>JAGRHX010000457.1:958-6536 GCA_020444775.1 Gammaproteobacteria bacterium | reverse complement strand
GAGGCGCTGACCACGCAGTGGCTCAGCGTGCCGGCAACGACGGATGTAGAACGATGTCTGGAGCAGCTCCAGACGCGGATCGATGGGCAGCCTGAAGGCGGCTTTCGAGTGCTCGAGCTCGCGCGGCATGCGCAAAAGCTCAAGCGAGGCTGGCACGTCGCGAACCGCTTCAACATTCGTGTCCGGTCCGATGTGTCGGTCGAGGCGGCGCGCGCGCGGGCCGAAGCTCTCTGCCGCACTGGCATTCCGAATTATTTCGGTCCACAGCGCTTCGGTCGTGGCGGCGCCAACCTGCAAGGCGCGCTGTCGATGCTCGAACGGCCGGAGCGGCGGCTGCGTCGCGCCGTACGTGGATTCTATCTGTCCGCCGCGCGCTCGCTGATCTTCAACGCGGTTCTGGCACGACGCGTGTGCGACGGAAGCTGGTCGCGGATCCTGCCCGGTGAGTGTGTCTGCCTGAGCAGCACCGGGAGTTACTTCACCCTCGACGATCCGGATGACCCGGCGAGCATCGCTCGGCTGCCCGGTGCCGGGGGTGGGTCCCGGTTCACACTTGACGAGCGTCTGCAGCGCTTCGAGATCCATCCCAGCGGTCCGTTGTGGGGGATGGGGGTGCCGTTCTCACGCGCCGATGCACAGCGCCTGGAGCTGAACGTGGTGGCAGAGCATCCCGGGTTCAGGCGACTGCTGCAGCAGGCGCGGATGCGTCACGAGCGACGGCCGCTGCGCTTGCGTATACCGGCGATGTCGGTGGCGCAGGTTGCGCCGGGTACGCTCGAATGCGGCTTCGAGCTCGATAGCGGGGCCTTTGCCACCGTGGTGCTGCAAGCCATCTTCGCGCTCGATTCGGCGGCATCCGGGGTCCGGCTTCAATCGGGCAACGGCGAGGCCTCGGGTGTTGTAGGCCCGGACTGACAGACAGGTTGGCATTCGCCTGCAATGCTTATCGTCGCCGGCTGATTCAAGCGCCGCCGCCGAGCGGTGATACTGCACACGTGCACAGGGACACCCAGGGACGGGCCGGGTGCACAGGGAGGCATCGCAGGAGCTGCCGGCGGGCGTTGGCGCGTCCGCCGGCCATTCCGTACCCGGATCCCTCCCAGCAGGTCACCAGGCATTTCACCAGGCGTGTGCCCGTGCATCCAAATGCGCAGACAATGGCGCTCGTCAACGTGCAGTGCGGCCGCGCCCCTGGACGGGCCGCGGATGGGAGAGGCAGATGGAAGTGCTCGAAACGAATCATCATCCAGGCTGTGACCACCCGGGCGGATCGGTGACCGAGCCGTTGCCGGTCGCCGCTGTGGCGGAGCAAATAGAGGATGCGCTGAGGCTGGACGCGCTGGCACGCGAGACCCGAGAACGGAGCCGGGCGCGTCGGACACGTACGCTGGTGATGTGGTCTGGGGGCGTGGACAGCACCTACGCATTGTGGCGCATTCTTCGCCATGGTAACGACGAGGTCTGTGCGCATCACGTGCGCATCAGGACGGCACGCTATACGGACGAGTGGCGGCCGCGCCCCGAAGCGACGCTCGCCCACGCCCCCGTCGTCGCCGACAGCGTGGCTGGGCTCGAGTTCGCCGCGGTCAACCGACTTCGCCCGCTCATCTCGAGGCAGCTCCGGCCGTTCGGCTTCAGCCATAGCACGATAGACGTGGGCGTACTTCCCCACACCAGCGAGCAGAGCGTGTTGCTCATGTTCATGGCGGCCCAGGCGGCGTTGAGCGTCGGACTGAGCCCTTTCGATCGCATCGTGTTTGGCACCAGTCAATGTGCCGGGCCGCAATGGCAGCCCGACACACTGGCCCATGCCTGGCACCGGGTTCGTCTGATGCGAACCTTGCGCGCGGCCTGGGGCGCCGAGGAGGTGCCATTCCTGTACCTGCAGTCGCCGCGGCCGGACAAGCGCGTCGCTGTGCGTGCGCTGGGCCCAGCCTTGTATGCGCTGACGGTGAGTTGCCTGTCGCCCACGGTCGGTTCCGAGCACGAGGGCGATGATCTGCCATCGAGTCCGGCCAGGCTCGATACGCCGCCGCTGCGGGTGTGTGGAAGGTGTGAAAAGTGCCGACTGCGGGCCCGGCTGCAGGAGAGTGTCGACTCGATGCAGGCCGGACGCTTTGCGGGGCCAGGGCCGATTACGGGCGTGGCATCGGGCGAGGTCGCGGCCGGCGCGTCGGTGGACAGACCAGCTGATCCGCCAGTCGACCATGGAACCGATCTCCAGACCGATCTCGCTGGTGTCGAACCGGCCCTCGGGCGCGACGCCAGGCACCGTGATGGGCTTGCGCAGCACGCCTCTCCGGACGTGCCGCCCGGGTCACGCGAGCGTAGGCCGACCGCGCGCTCCTTGCAGGCGGTGCTCGGCGCGCTGTCGCGCACCGTCGCCGCGACGGACGAACCGAATCAGTGATCGATATCCGGCGGTGGGCGCTGGTGCTCAGCTCTAGAGTGGTTGCAGCAGCGCCGCGAGATACAGCAGCGCCGCGAGGATCGCCGCGCCGGTGCGCAGATGGTTCCACAAGGTCCAGCGCTTCAGATAGTGGTTCCAGGTGTCGAGGGCGGCCTGTTGCGTGAGGCTGGTGGCGGCCAGTCGATCATTGAGCGGTACGTTGAACAGCACGGTCACGCCGAAGGTGCCGAGCACGTACGCGCCAGCCGCGGCGAGCAGGTAGGGCGTCGCCGGTTGTCCCGGGTGGAAGGCGGCGAGACCGAAGGCAACCAGGGACAGGATGGCGGTACCCATGAAGACACCCAGGAACGATCGATTGATGACCATCACGTTGATCGATTGCATGGCGCGGACACCCTGCGCGGCCGGGATGTGTGCGAGCGCGCGCATGACGAAGCTGGAGAAGGCGAAGAAAACGCCGGCGATGATCAGCGACCCGAGCAGGGCAAGGACCGTGGGAATGGTGACGAGCGTGTTCATGGCTGTGTCTCTGCGATGACGATGTGACTGCGCCCGGCCGGTGGCCGACTTGACATTGTGTCAATTGACACGATGTCAAAAGTAGATGAACCTTGACACAATGTCAAGTCGTGGCCGATGCAGTGCTGGAGGCAGCGTGGATACGCGTACTCGAATCCTGGAGGCGACCGTAGGTATGCTCGAAGAGCACGGCGGGCGCGGCGTGCGCATGGGTGACATTGCCGCCGCCGCGGGTATTTCCCGGCAGGCGTTGTATCTGCACTTTGCCTCACGTACCGAGTTACTGGTGGCGACCACCCGTTTCGTCGACGAACGGCTGGATCTGGAGCAGCGACTGGCCGCCTCGCGGAGTGCGTCCAGTGGCACGCAGCGGCTCGCACGATTCATCGAGTTCTGGGGCAGCTATATTCCCGAGATCCAGGGCGTGGCGAGGGCGCTGTTGCTCGCACGGGACACGGACGACGCGGCCGCGGCGGCCTGGCGGGACCGGATGGAGGCGCTGCGGCAGGGTTGTCGCGCGGCCATCGAGGCCGTGCACGCGGAGGGCAGGCTGGCGCCGGAGTGGACGGTGGCACGGGCGAGCGATGCCTTGTGGACGATGCTACAGGTGCAGAACTTCGAACACCTGACGGATGAGTGTGGTTGGTCGAGCCGTCAGTACGTGAAATGGGTGAGCTTGATGGCGAGTCGCGCCTTCGTTGAGCCAGAGCGTGACTGAGACAGGGCTTGCGAGGGTCGCCCGGTTACCATTGCAGGCGTGGCTGGGTCCCCGGCGGCGGTAGCAGCGGGTCGTCATCGAACTGATCGAGCCAGTCGCGGCGGAGTGCGAAGAAGCGTTCCACGCCAACACGTTCGGCGTCATTCAGCTCGGGATTCCAGGCCTCGAAAATCAGGACGATCCGTTCCTGATCGCTCCGGTTCCATGCCTCGTGATCGAAACTGTCGTCAAATGCGATCACCTTGCCCGGTTGCCAGCGACGGGTCTGTGTGCCGACCCGGATGCCGCTCTGCTCGGGGATGCGCAGTCCCATGTGCACGGTGAGCCGGACGTTCATCAGGCCGAAGTGCGGGGTGATGTGAGCGCCCGGCCGTAAGCGGGAGAAGAACATCTCCGGGCTGTTGTGCCGGATCCACGGAAAGGGGACCTGATCAATAAGGCTCGCGGTCGTCGGGCAACGCGTGCAGGCTTCGTCGAAACGCTGACCGTCGCGATAGAGATGATAGGCGTTCCAGTCCATCGACCCGCGCAGCGTGCCCAGATCGCTGGCCGTGCCGGTATCGCTGGATTGCGCCGGAAGATAAGGGGCGAACGGGGTGGCGTCGCCGAGCAGTGATTCGAGTTCCGAATCTATCGCCTCGTAACAGTCTTGGACCGCTTCCAGCCACGGTAGTCGATCGGCATCGAACCAGGGACGTTCCGGCACCTCCGGCAGATACAGCATGACCGGCCGCTGATCCTTACGCGCGTAGCGGTTACGGCTGGTGCCGCAATTGCGGATGCCGGGGGTCAGACGTGACAGATCGCTGTCGGGAAACTCGGCGCGGGTCTGGCTCAGGGTCTCTTCGACGAACTGCTGGTTGAGCTGTGCCACTGACTGCACGGCCAGCTTCATGGCGTCGCGCAGCGGCGGCGGCACGCGTGGGTCCGCGGCATAGTCGCTGAGCTGTGGTGCCAGGATCAGCGCTCGCTGGAAGGAGCGCAAGGCGGTTTCGCGATTGACATGCTGATAGCAGAGCGCACCATGGTTCAGATGCAGCACGATGTCGGCCGGGTCGATGCGGATTGCCTCGTCGAGCTGGCCGGCGGCCTGGGTCATCCTGCCCAAGGCGTTCAGCACCTGGGCTCGGCGAACCCGAAACGCCTTCTCGTCGGGAGCCATGCGGGTCAGCGCTTCCAGATGGCTCTCGCACTCCTCGATGCGCCGACTCTGGAACAGTGCCAGAGCGAGGTCGAAACGCGCCTGTAGATGGCCTGGAGCGGCTGAGAGCAGCGCCTGATATATGGCAATGGCCTTGCCCACGTCACCCGACTGGTGGGCCTCCCGGGCGTTTTGCAGCAGCGACTCTACTGACGGATTGTCCACGATGCTTCTACAGCGGATTCAGATGTTGCTGGTTTCGAGTGCATAGCATGAGTGCGCCAGAGCATGAAGGGGGCGGGCCGCTGCTCGAGGTGATGGAATGCTCCGCGGGGAATGTCTGATGGGCCGGGTGCGGGCGGCCACCCACTTGTGGGATGACTGGAAATCCGCATGCCTGAACCTTCCTGGTCGGGCCAGGCGGTGCGGGCCCGATGTATGTTCCATCCGTCCGGAGGATGCTGGGCGATCCTGGGCGATCTTGGGCAATCCTGGGCGGCAATCAGTTGATGACCGGAGGCTGTCTGGTCGATGTCTGTACACTGTCTTTTCGATGACAACGTCCCTGCCGTGTACGAGCCTCCAAGCTCCCTGGGCGAGCCCGCTCCGCGCGCACGCCGCGTGAAGACTACTGTCGAGCGTATGACTGCGCCAGCGTCGCAGCATGAAATGTTCTCATTCGATCCGTGAGTCCCATTGAGGGTTGGCAGACCTGGATCATCGGCGCAGGATCGGTCGACGTGGCCGGGCGCGCCGACTGGCGCCTCGCCATGCGGCGATGCGCGGTGAA
>JAGRHX010000457.1:0-929 GCA_020444775.1 Gammaproteobacteria bacterium | reverse complement strand
GAAGTCGATGCCTGAAGTCGATGCCCGGTAGCAGCGCCGCAACCAGACGGTCCGAGGGGAGGATGCAGATGTCTGACAGCTACAGTGTGAGCGCGGGAACCGCCGATCATCCAATCATCATCAGCGCCGTGGAAGGCCGTATCGTGGTCCGTTTCAACGGCGAAGAGATTGCCCGCAGCGAGCGCGCCCTGCAGATGCACGAGGCGCGTCACGCTGCGGTCTACTACCTGCCGCGTGCGGACGTGCGCGGCGAGTGTCTGGTCGAATCCGATCATGCGACCCACTGTCCCTACAAGGGACGGGCGAGCTACTACGGGCTGCGTGTCGGCGAGGCGTTCAGCGCCGATGCGCTGTGGAGCTACGAGCAGCCCATAGACTCCATGTCCGTGATCACGAACCACGTGGCCTTCTATCCGGACCGCGTGGATTCGATCACGCTGGAGCCCGCCGGCGCATCATGACCGGGCCGGCCTGAAGCGGGCCGGTATCGCTCAGCGATCCCAGCGTGAGCGACGCCCTTCCATGTTCGAGTGCACGTCGATGAGCACGGTCTTGCCATCGGCGTTCAAGCGTTTCGCCGACTCCAGCGCCTGCACCATCTCACCGGGTAGCTTGACCGTGATCGCCTCCGCGCCCATCGCCCGCGCGTGCGCCGCGTAGTCGCCGAGCATGTGCGAGACCCCGTAGCGCTCGCGCGCGGTCGGGAAGCCGCCCGGATAGGTCGCCATGCCACCGTTGTTGAGGACCACGGTGGTGATCGGCACCTGGGCTCTGACCGAGGTCTCCAGATCCATGCCGGACATGCCGAACGCACCGTCGCCCATCATGTTGAGGCAGAACTTGTCAGGGTGAGCGAGCTTGGCGCCGATCATCAGCGGAATCCCGAAGCCCAGATGGGTGGTCTTGCCCCAGCCGATGTAGCTGTGCGG
>JAGRHX010000456.1 GCA_020444775.1 Gammaproteobacteria bacterium | reverse complement strand
TCCTCGTTGACGTACTTCAGCTCGTGTTTGCCGATGGTCACCACGTCACCGTTCTTCAAGGCATGCTTCTTGATGAGCTTGCCGTTGACGTAGGTGCCGTTGGTGCTGTCCAGATCCTCGAGGAACGAGTCATTCAGGATGGTGATGATCGCACAGTGCTGGCCACTCACTGCGAGATTGTCCACCTGTATGTCGTTTTCCGGTTTGCGTCCGACAAGCAGCCGTTCCTTGTCCAGCGAGTACTCACCCAGAACGGACTGGTTGAGGCTCAATATCAGCTTCGCAGGCATTGTGCGTTCATCCCAACCAAGGATTGAAAATAAAAACAGATGATGAGCGACTGGCGTTCATCAAAACCAATCGAACACGCGTGTGTACCAGCTGCGCTTCGTGGCGAACGACTTGATGGCACGTGCCAGGATGACCGAGATGTTGTCCTTCCCGCCGTTTTCGTTGGCCGTTGAAACGAGCCTGGTCGCAGCCGCTCGAAGATCCGAGCCCGACTGCTTGAGCACCTGTTGCATGACCTCGTGTTCGACGAGGTCGGAGAGACCGTCCGAGCAGAGCAGGTAGATGTCGCCCGGCTTCACGATCTCTTCTTGCAGGTCCGGGGTGACCGCGGTCTCGATTCCGATGGCGCGAGTCACCAGGTTCTTGTTCAGGGAGCGCTTTGCTTCCTCGGGTGTGTAGAAGCCCTTGTCAATCAGCTCCTGCAACAGAGAATGGTCGGAGGTGACCTGCTCCAGGACCTGGTCACGATAACGATAGAGCCTGGAGTCGCCAACATGGGCAATGGTGAGGCGATTGTCGTAAAAGGCCACCGCGACCAGGGTGGTGCCCATACCCTGACACTGGGGCTGGCTCTGAGCAGTCTGGTAGATGGTTTCGTTGGCCTTCAGGATCGCCGATCTTATCAGCAGGGTCTCCTGGCTGAAGCCACTCTCCTCGTCAATCTTCCGGCCGGCGACGCGTTTCAGCCCGCGTCGCAGCTCGTCCATCAGGATGCTGACGGCGATCGAGCTGGCCACCTCGCCGGCCTTGTAACCGCCCATGCCATCGGCCAGCACGGCGACCCCCAGATCGTTGTCGCTGTCGATCGCATCCTCGTTGTGCGATCGCTTGAGACCGACGTCGGTGAGACCATAGATCTCGAGTTTACCGTTCAATCCCATCGTTCGGCCGCTCTTGTCAGGCGCTCAACTGGGCAATGCACTGGCGCAGATCGTTGGCCATTTGCGCGCCACGGCTGTAACGGTCATTGACCGACTTCTGCATGGCACGGTCGATCACCGCTTTCAGGCACGGTGGAATGTCGGGGCGCACGCTGAGAATGTCCGGGTGTTCCTCGTTCGCAATCTTGTACATCAAGGTCGCCATCGAATCGCCGGTGAAGGGCAGACGACCGGACAGCAGCTGGTAGAGCATCACGCCCAGCGAGAACAGGTCCGAGCGACCGTCGACCTTCTTGCCCGAGAGCTGCTCCGGAGACATGTAGGACGGTGTACCAAGCACCATACCGGTCTTGGTCTTGCTCGAATCAGTGATCCGGGCAATGCCGAAGTCAGTGAGCTTGACGCTCTGCGTATCGACCTCGTACATGATATTGGCTGGCTTGATGTCGCGATGCACGACGTTCTCGGCATGCGCGTAGTCGAGCGCCTCGGCTGATTTGATCACGATATCGACCACGGTCGGCATCGGCAGCAGCTGGTCGGGCTTGGTGTACGCGGAGAGGTCCTTGCCCTTGAGGAATTCCATCGCGATGTAGGCGAGATCGTGCTCTTCGCCGGCATCGAATATGGTGACGATATTCGGATGGTTCAGGCGTCCGGCCGTCTCCGCCTCGCGGAAGAACCGCTCCTTGACCTCGTCCAGCTCGTCTTCCTCGAACTCCTGGGACAGGGCCATCGTCTTGATCGCGACGACACGATTGATCTTCGGATCGCGGCCCAGATAGACCACACCCATGGCGCCCTTGCCGAGCTCCTTCTCGACCTGGTAGCGGCCGAGCATCGGTTTCTCGACCGCGCCACCGTCGAGCAGCAGGGTGCCACCCATGGTGGTCATGCCACCGCCGCCGAGCATGAGCGTCTCCTCCATTGCCTTGGAGCGGTTCAGACGCTGCTTGATGTCGCGAAAATCGGCGTCGTGCTCGTGGATGTATGAGTACACGGAGGTCGCCTTGTTGAACTGGCGCTTGCGCTCGAAATCCAGGGCCAGGTTGTAGAGCAGGTCCAGCACCGAGGCATCGGCCGGCTGGACCTTGCGGAAGCTCGCGAACGCGGCATCCAGGTCGCCCTTGCCCTGATAGGCCAGGCCGAGCATGCGGTTGGTCTCCGCCGACTCCGCCTCCGACTTGAGCTTGCCCTTCTCGGTGACCAGGAAGCGTTTGGTGGTCAGCAGCACATGGCCGATGAACAGCAGCGCGGCCGGTGCCACCAGCTTCAGCCACATACCTTGCGTGGTCATCAGCACGTAGTGGGTGGCGAGCAGCAGCACGATCAGCGCTGTGGAGGTGGCCGCCGAGATCCCGGCCGAGAGCCGTGGGAAGACCAGGATCAGATACAGGGATACCAGCAGCAGAAGACCGAGCTGCAGATAGGGCGACCAGGCAGGGCTGACGAAGAAGTCCTCGTTGAGAATGCTCGAGACGGTGTGCGCGACCGTCACCACCGGTGCCATCTGGGTGCTGATTGGGGTCTTCTGCGGGGTGCCCACGCCGACCGCCGAGGCGCCGATCAAGACAATCTTGCCCTTGTACTTGTCGCTCGGAATCTTGCCTTCGATGACGTCGAAGAACGAATCCACCTGGAAGGCCGAACGACCGTTGTCATCGGCGTAGTAGAACGTGTTCATGAGCAGGCTCGGGTCGGTCTCGATGTTGAGCCGGCCCAGGCGGATGCCCTGCCCGAGATTCACCGTGATGTCCTTCTCGGCGAGATTGAGGCTGCGCGCCGCGACCTGCAGGGCGAAGGACGGGAAGTAGCTGTCGTAGTAGCGCAACACCAATGGCTCGCGGCGGATGCCGCCATCCACGTCGGGCACCGGATTCAGGTGGCCGATGGCCGCTGCCTGCTCGCCGATCAGCGGGATGGGCGGGGTGTGCGGCGCCAGCACAGAAGGCGGCAGCAGACCGTTGAACTCGGCGTCCACCCGGTCCTCGATGTTGGGAATGGTGTTGCGCGAGATGTAGTCCGGCAACGGCGCATCCGGATTGCCGAGCGGCTCACCGGGAACGAAGGTCATGCCGAGCACGACATTACTCGATGACTGCATGCTGCGGGCCAGCGCGCCATCGGTATCCAGCACCTGCCGGGCCTCGTCGATCAGCTCGTTGACCGCCGCGACCTGGACCTGATTGTCACCCAGGCTCTGCGCGATGAGGTCGATGTACTGAAGGCCCGGGTCCTGTTGTGGCTCCGAGTAGAAGATGGTGTTGCCGACGACCTTGGCGCCACCTTCATGCAGCTTGCGGATGAGACTTGCATGGATATCGCGCGGCCAGGGCCAGCGGCCGAGATTGGCGATGCTTTCGTCGTCGATGGCGATGATCGAGATCTTGTCCGAAGGCGAGCGCGACGAACCGGCGACACCGACGTCGTACATGTCCCGTTCCAGGCTCTCGAGCTGCGGTAATTCCACCAGCGCCGCGCCCACGACGATGATGCAGATTACTAGCGCCCAAGGCCAATCTGCCGCCAGCAGCCCTTTCTTCACGGCCTTCTCACCTCTTAGATTGGTCCAAATATAGGCTATACAATTCTGAAATTACAACGAATTGCTCGTTCCGGTCCGGTGCGCTGGATGGATGCCACGACGATCGACCGGGGTCGTGCGGGCGATGCCTTGAATTCTTCTCCCGAGCCCGGCCAGGGCTGCGCCGAGGCCGACGCGGGGATTCCTCCGACCGGCGCCCGGCCAGAGTCGAATCGTGCCCATCGCGAATGCGTTTCGGCCCGAGGATAAATTCCTATAGGGGCAACCCGAGGTCAGCGGGGCATTCTCGGCTTTTTTAGGCCATTTCCACGCGTCAGACCGTTGACGGCGTGGCAATCTGACACAATCGCGGGAAGAAATCGCACGAACCGCGGGGTAGTCGTCGCTTCGAGGCCGGCGTGCTTGCAGGCGGTACTCGACCAGAGCAATGGGCCGGGGCACCGGACCGGGGGTATGGACCGGGCCGCCAGCCATCCAGACCCCGGCCATCCAAGCACTTGTGATCCGAACCCGGGAGCGGGTGGGAAGATGTTTGCAATGCCAACCGCTGCCGGTACCCTTGCGGGCCATGCGCATTCCGTTCACCAAGATGCA
>JAGRHX010000455.1 GCA_020444775.1 Gammaproteobacteria bacterium | reverse complement strand
GAGCTCGCGCGCGCCATGGCTGGCGACGAAGTTGAGCACCAGGGGCCGCAGCCGGCGCGAGGTCTCACTGTCCAGCCAATGCGGCGGATGCACCGGCACACCGGCGATCCGATTGCCGATCTTGCGTGGATCGACATCGATCCACGCCACCGGGGCATGGCCGGCCTGCATCAGCAGCGCCGCCCGACGGCGCGTGCGTCGCCCCGCTCCCCAGAACACCAGTGGTCTCGAGCCGATACGCGGATCGCGGCGCAGATAGTCGACACGTAACCGGTCGAAGGCCTCACGACGATAGCGTGGATCGGTACGCGAGGCGCTATGTGGATGCTGGCGCCAGTGCAACAGCGCTCGATTCAGCTTGTGCATGCGTACGCCAAGCGACTGCAGGCGCAGCCACAGCTCGTAGTCCTCGGGAAAATCGCCGCCTCGGTAGCCACCGGCAGCGGCGACCACCGACTTTCGAAACATCACGGTGGGATGCACGAACGGTGCCTCGACATAGATGCCAAGGGCCATCTGCTCGGCGGTCCGGCATCCGTCCTGCCAGTCGAGGTAAGCACGCATTCCGACCCCGATGTGATCACGCGGAAAGGCTCGGACCCTGGACGCGACCAGCCCGAGCCCGGGATCCGCTTGCAGGCAGGCGACCTGCAGCTCCAGACGCCGTGGATGCATCAGATCGTCGCCGTCCATGCGCGCGACGAGCTCCGCTCGCGCGTGGTTCAGGCCGTGCTGCAATGCCGCGACCAGGCCGCGCCGCCCGATCAGGCACAGATGACGGATCCGAGGGTCGATTCGGGCCGCGCTGCGCACCTGCTCGGCGGTCGCGTCGGTCGAGCCGTCATCGATGACCAGCAGCTCGAACGTCTGAAGGCTCTGCCGCTGGATGCTACGCAGACAGTCCGGCAGATGCGCCGCCGCGTCACGCACCGGCAGCAGCACGCTGACCAGCGGTACATCCGGCGCGCGACTCAGCGGCGTCGATTCCAGACGCGGTTCCACCACAACAGGACCAACAGCAGGTAGACGACCAGGGCGATGTCCACGCAGGGCAGAATGGCACCACGCCACAGATCGCTACTGTAGACCGAGGTCTGCGAGAGGCTCAGCAGCAACAGCAGCAGCAGCACGGCGTGTGTCATATAGAAGCCACGGCCGAGCCGCCGCTGTTCGCGGAACTGACCGAGCAGCCGGGCCTCGGAGTCGGCGACCGGGCGCGCGTGGCTGGCCGTCGGGGTCGACACCACCCCGGCGCCGCGATCGCCCGGCGCGTCGCCCTGGGCCATGACCTGCGCCGCGGCAGCAGCCGCGACGGCAATGGAGGCAACTGGAGCGACGGTCGAGACGGCGGTGGCCGCAGCGCTGGAGACCGGGCGGAGCTCGGCACCGCACGCGCTCAGGGTCTTGCGATAGGCCACCGTGCGGCTGATCTCGTCGAATCCGCAGGCCTGGTGCCAGGCCTGGCTGGCCTCGTTGGCCAGCTGTGCATGCGAGGTGATCTCGAGCAACCCACAATCGACGGCCCAACGTTCCGCGGCGGCGAGCAGACCGCCGGCGACGCCGTTGCGGCGCTGCCCGTCGCTGACGTATATGCCGTCAATGTAGGCCACCGGACTGGTCAGGCATCCGTCACCGGTGGCACGCGTCGACAGCTCGACAAAGCCTGCCAGGCGGCCCTCCGCCGTGGCCGCGACCAGACACACGGCAGACCGACCCGCTTCGCGCAGCCGTTGCATCTGGCGCAGATGGACGCCGCGCTGCCCGTGCGGCCACAGTGCCATACGCATCGCCAGCCAGGCTTCGTGATCGCCCGGCTGAGCCGGACGATAGTCGATGTCCGTATCGCCCCCAGCCATGCCCGGCCCGTCCACGCTCGCCTATTCCTGCGCCATCCGGTCCACACAGTCCCCGGGCCCATACCAGATGGGTGGACAATCGTTGCCCGCCGCGCCGCCGCCCGAATGTGCCGTGGCACCGGAGTCCCCCGTGGCGCCAGAGTCCGCAATGCTCGACGTGTTCGCCTCAGCCCGCCCGTCACTGAGGGACGCGCTGCCGGTCGTGGTGAAACGGCCATCGATTGTGCCAAGCAGCAATCGTCGACGCTCACTGAAAGCCTGAGCACGTTCGATTGCGGCGGGACTGAGATTCAGATTCGAGCGCGACTCGTTCGATAGCGGTGGCACCAGTGCCGCCGAAGGCACGCTCAGACTACGTCCGTCGGCACTCACGAACGCCGTGCCGGTGTCGGCATCCGGGCCGCTCGGGGCCGAGGAGCGCGCTGGCATCGCCGATGAACCGCCGTCCATGGTCCCTGCCACCAGAGTGGACTCAGACGGAGTGGATTCGGACGGGGTGGATTCAGATAGGGCCGATGCAGCTGGGGGCTCGGCGCGTTCGCCGGCGGACCTATCCGCGCCGCCCACGTCGCTGCCCGCTGCCAGGTCCTGTCCGCTGTCGCCCCCGGCCAGACGCTCACCGACGCGGCCGGTGTCGCTGCCGCTGGCAACCTCACCACCCGACGCCTCGGCCCGTGCCAGCAGCTCGCGACCGGGCATCGGTGGCTCACGGTCGGCGATGCCGCCTTCGATCGGAGCGGCATCGGCACGGCGCACTGCGAACAGGTCGCTGGCGAGCTCGAGCTGCTGCTCCTCGGGGGCACGTTCCTCGACCAGCTCGAACTGGTCCGAGAACAGCTCACGGTCACGCTGGAACAGCTTCACGGTCCATTCACCCGGATAGCGGGTGACCCGAGTGCCACGCACCGGCAGCCGGGCGATGAGCTCGGTGTGGCTACCGAACTGGCTACGCAACGGACCGCTCGCGTACAGCTCACCACCGGGCGCGTACCAATCGACCCGATACCACAGATAGGTGCCGATGAAATTCTGCGCGAAGCTCACCGACAGGACGACGTACTCGTCCTCGGTGCTGAAACGGCTTCGCTGCTCACCCCGCAGGGTCGTCAGCCACACATACTCCGCATCGTCCACCAGCGCGGCGCTGTTCACCGACAGATCATCACGCATCGCGTCGATGCTGCAGCCGTTCAACAGCCAGGCCAGCGAGAGTGACCACAGCACGTGGCGCCACGCGCGACGGCGCCGACGCCCGACCAGACCCATGCGCTCAGTCCAGCTCACGCACTACCCGGATGCCGATGTCGTTTGCGCCCTTCTTCTGCGCCCACCTGGCTCGCGCCCCGGAACGAATCGACCCGGAGGTGGTCGAGAACGAGCCGCCCCGCACCACGCGCTGGCTGCAGTCGCCGCCCTCCCAGACGCTGCCATCGTCCGGAGCGCCGGTGTAGTTACCGTGGAAACAGTCGTGCACCCATTCCCGCACGTTGCCAGCGGTATCGTGCAGACCGAAGCCATTCGGCGCGAAACGCCCTACCGCGGTTGCGGCGCGCTGATCGAAGCCGGCCTGACAATCGAAGCAGTGGGCGTTGCCGCTGCCGGGCTCAAAGCCCCAGGGATAGGGCTTGTTCTCACCGGCGCGGGCCGCGTACTCCCACTCGGCCTCGGAAGGCAGGCGATAGCGCTTGCCGGTCTGCGTCGACAGCCAGCGCGTATAGGCGAGCGCATCGTCCCAGCTCATACCGACCGCCGGTGCCTTGTCCCCGGCGATGCGATTGCTCGGCACGGTTCGTCCCGTGGCACGTGCGAACGGTGCGTATTCCTCGATCGTGACCTCGTGCTGGCCGATCGCGAAGGCAGGCACCTTGACCTCGTGACGCGGCCCCTCACTGGGGCTACCGGAGAACCCGGTGGCCCCCATGGTGAAGGTACCGGCCGCGAGCGGCACCATCGAGGGTCCTTCACCACCGGACTGCAACGGATCGCGGAACGGCTCCGCCGCTTGCCCGAGCCCGTCGGTGCTGTTCTCGCCGCTGCCCGCGTCCGGCAACAGCACCGAGGGCAGCCCCTGACCGGTTTCACCTCCGGTGGTGGCCTGGGCTCCGTCACCAGCCCCGCTGACGCGGGTGTCTGTAGACACGCCGTTCGTGTCCTGACCGCCACCATCGCCCTCCCCGGCGCTCCCAGGCACACGGGTCTCGGTCCCGGTGGATCTCTCGCTGGGGGCTCGGGGTGGTGGCAGCTCGTCCTGCGAGAGGAAGTACCAGGCACCCGCGCCGGCCGCGATCAGCACCGCCGCGACCAATCCCAGAATCCGGCCGAGGTTGGAGGCCGGCGGTCTGGGCGCCGGTGGCACCACCGTGCGCTGCGCGGTCGGTATCGCCGGTGTCACCGCAGATACGTCCAGCGCATCATGCAGGTCGCTGACCGACAGTTGCTGGGTATCCTCGTTGTCGGCCGGCACCCCGGCGGCGCCTGCCGGCGGCCTGGCACGCGGCTCGTCACGCCCGGACACGTCGACCACGATCACGGTGGTGTTGTCCTGGCGCGGCTTGCGGGCATCCTCGACCGCCTTGAGCAGCGCCGCCACACACTCCCGGGCGGAATTGGCCCAGGCGCAGGTCTGCAGGATTGCCGCGTCGCTGAGCGTATCCAGACCGTCGCTACAGACGATTACGCGATCCCCTGCGAGCAGCTGCAGGGGCTTGTTGGGGCAGTCGATCTCGGCTACAGGATCGCCTGTCATCGCGCTCATCAGCATGTTGCGCGACAGGCCCGGCTCGGCTTCGACCTCCATGCCCTGCGCACGCATGCGGTCCAGATAGCCGCCGTAGCTATGGTCCTCGTTCTTCTTCTGCAGCTGACCGTCGCGGATCAGATAGAAATGACTGTCACCGACGCTTATCCACCAGGCCTTTCCGCGCGAGAAGACACCGGTGACCATGGTGCAGCCCATGCCATCGAGCCCGGGGGTCTCCTTGATCGATTCGGCGAGCGCGTCGTTCGACTTCTCCAGCGCCTGTCGCAGCAGCACCGGCGTGTCGGACTTGCCGAAACCGCCGGTGAAGGTCTTGTTGAAGGTGGATACGACCAGATTGCTGGCAATATTGCCGGCCGCGTGCCCGCCCATCCCGTCTGCCATGATGACCAGCGCCGAGGAACGGGAGCTACTCGCCTCGTCGTCCAGGAACGAGACCAGGAACGCGTCTTCCTGATAGTCCCGAGCCCCATCGATCTGATCGCCCGAGATTTCTAGAACCAGCTCCACGCTTGAACCTTAGTCTGTCGTTATGGATGACACGCGGGATGACACGCTGCGGGTGGCGCTGCCCACCGGCACGGCTGCCGCCACCGACCGGAGAACTCGCGCGAGCGCTGGAAATCGTTCGACGACAGCCGTACGCCCGGAATCTGTATCGGTCCCGGCGTCCGTCCCTGTATACGTTCTGACGCCGGTTTCGGGCGTTGCGCCGGGAAAGAATCCTAATCTTAGGCAGCCGAGCACGACAAATCTAATCGGCTGCCCCGCTTTGCCGGCTTGCGACCGGCGCCAGACCACCCTGCTATCGATATCCGGCACCCATGGATATCCCGGACGACTCGCTGCCGGCCGGTGCCGCCCCCGGACCCGGCACTGTCAGGACGCCGCTTCGACCGGCTGCCTCACCTCGATACCGTGCCGGGCCAGACAGGCCTTCGCCGCGGCCACGGTGTGCTCGCCGAAATGGAAGATACTGGCCGCCAGCACCGCGTCCGCGCCTCCCTGGCTGATGCCCGCGGCCAGGTGTTCCAGATTGCCGACCCCACCCGATGCGATCACCGGCACGCCGACCGCATCGACCACGGCACGGGTCAGCTCCAGGTCGAAACCCTCGCGGGTGCCGTCGCGATCCATGC
>JAGRHX010000454.1 GCA_020444775.1 Gammaproteobacteria bacterium | reverse complement strand
TGTCGCTGATTCTTGTCGCTGATTCACTGGGGTCGTGACGTCGTCGCTGGCGGGGTCACCCGGGAACGGGCATTTCGCTCGCCGCCGGGCAGGCCTGACTCAGTTCCAGCTCACCACCCGTTCACAGCGCGCCGCAAGCTGTACGAATTCGTCGTAGTCTACCCGCTCGATGCCGGTCGCGAGCGCACAGTCCACCAGCCCCCGTGCGAGCAGGTCCGGCTCCAGCACATAGACCCGCAACCGAACCAGGTGCTCGCGTAACGGGTCATGCGCCTGATTGGCGGCCAGGGCCGCATACACCCCGTCCTCGAGCAACAGCAGCGCGGACCCGTCCTCGGCCAGACGCAGGCAGCGCTGCAAGGCATTCGATTGATTGGGGCCATGGTTGACGGTATGCAGGCTCGCCATCACTCCTCACCATCGATCACCGAGCCGGATTCCAGGACGCCGGCTCTCGCACCGTGGGCGCCCTGAATCCGTCAGAACCTCCAACTGAAGGTGCTAGAAGGTCAGCACCACGTCGCTGGTCTCTATCAAGCGGCGCGCACTGGCGCGATCACAGAGCTGGACCTCGATACACAGCGACTCGACCTCCAAGCCCGCCGCGGTCAGCGACTCAACGTCCACATACACATCCTCGACATCGAAATCGGGGAGCGCGGCGAAGGTCTTCGAGAAGTTCTTCATCCGCAGCGTCTCGGGCTGCTGACCCGACTTGAGCTGCCAGACGCCGTCATCGATGAACAGCAGGCTCACTGCCTGCTCGAAGGCGGCCGCGATCATCACCACCTCCAGCGCCTCCTGGGCCAGGATGCTGCCGTGCGGCGGTCGTTGAT
Organism: Gammaproteobacteria bacterium; assembly: GCA_020444775.1. The sequence continues at coordinate 1,507 of JAGRHX010000454.1, read as the reverse complement.
TGACGATGAGTATCCGCTTGCCGACGCTGCCCCCGTCACGAGGATCGTCCGGCGCCTCATCTCCATCCAGCATCGTCTTGCTTCCCGTCTCCTCGTGACACCAGGGCAGATTGGTTCTGGCCGTCAGCCGCCGAAGCAGACTACCCGGTCCACCTCGATCACCATCTCCATCAGCTGGCCCAGTCCGGCGATTCGAAAGCCCGGCGCGATGTTGTGTGCATCCTTGCCCTGCCTGCGCATCTCCGACTCGTCGACGATGCCGCGTCGCTGCGCGGCGGCCACACAGGCGACCAGGTCGACATCGTGTCGGGCCGCGAGCTCGGACCACTGGCGACTGACGTTTCGGTCGTCCTGGGGCGGCGACGCCAGCCGGGTCGCGCAGTTCACACCGTCGTGGTAGAAGAACACCCGCTCGAGTCGATGTCCCTGTCGCAGCACGGCTTGCGCGAACTGCCAGGCGCTGTCCGCTGCCTGGTGCTGGTAGGGTCCAGCGAGGACGACGATACCGAATCTCAAGTCCTTCTCCCGATGCCACGCCCGTTCGATGCTCGCGCGATGGCTCTGGTGTCTTCAATCACCCCGATATCCGCCAACGGTGAGCGCGATGAATTCTAACCCGCCAGCTGCCGAGGGCAGCAATCAGCCGAGACCCATCGCCGGCGGCGCCTGTCCGCCGACGCCAACAGCGGTCGACGCATCGGCGAACGTCGTCCAGGGAACCGGGTGTTCGACGAACGATGGTCCCATGATCGACAACGACGATCCGCGACCGCTGGCGGTGCTGATCAACCCCTACGAGCTGGGTCGGCAGCCGTTCGCCCTGGCCGAGCTCGCCGCCTGGCTGGAAGCCGACGGCTACCGGGTGCGTTGCGTCGACCTGGCGCTGCAGCGCCTCGCCTCGGAGCCTTTGCAGCAGGCACGGCTCATCGCCATATCGCTGGGCATGCACACCGCGACCCGGATCGCCCTCGAGGCCATTCCGCGTATCCAGGCCCAGGCGCCACACGCGCGACTGTGCGTGTTCGGCCTGTACGCCCCCGTGAACGCCGAGCTGTTCTCGGGTCTGGGCGTGCATGACATCTTTGGCGGCGAGGCGGAGCCGCTCATCAGCGAGCTCGCCCGCAGCCTGCGCCCGGGTCTACCAGAATCGACCACTGAACGGGCGCCCGCCGACGCGAACGGCGCTCGGGTGAATCTCGCCAAGATCCCCTTCAAGCGCCCTGTCCGGGACGCTCTGCCGCCACTCGAACGCTACGCGAGGCTGCTACTGGCCGAGGGCGAGGAGCGCACGGTCGCATTCACCGAAGCCAGCCGGGGCTGCAAGCACCTGTGCAGACATTGCCCGGTGGTGCCGGTCTACGGTGGGCGATTCCGGATCGTGCCGACCGAGGTGGTGCTCGCGGACATCGAGCAGCAGGTTGAGGCCGGCGCCCGCCACGTCTCGTTCGGCGACCCGGACTTCTTCAACGGCCCCACCCACGCACGCCGCCTCGTGCACGCTCTGCAC
>JAGRHX010000453.1 GCA_020444775.1 Gammaproteobacteria bacterium | reverse complement strand
CCGTCTCGGTGATCTCGAAGCACAGTCGCTCATGCGCTAGCGGCGTTTCGTCGAGCCGCTCGAACAAGAACTTCTGGAAGACCGGATCACCGACCGATTGGCCAGACAGATTGATCGAGCAGAGCTGCACCTGCTCATGCCAGCGCGGGTGCGCGGCAAAGGCGTCCAGCAGGGCCTGCACGACCCAACGGTCGATTCGGGTGCCGAGGTTATAGCGTTCGGCGGCAGGCATGAACATCCCGGGCGTGACCAGGCCCTGGCGTGCCTCGCGCAGCCGCACCAGCACCTCCAGATGCAGCTGGCCGTCGGCACCGTCGGCGCGGCAGGGATCGGGAGCAACCGGCACGATCGGTTGTGCGTGCAGCTCCAGGCCGCCGGTCTCCAAAGCCTGCTGCAGCCGTGTGACCCACTGTAAAGCGCCCTGTTGCCGGGCCAGCAGCTCATCGTCCGGATGGTACTCGTGAATCCGGTTTCGGCCCGAATCCTTGGCCGCGTAGCAGGCCGAGTCGGCGGCCTGCAGCACGCTCGCGACGCTTTGGGTGCTCGCGTTTATGGGCACCAGGCCGATGCTGACCCCAACCCGGAATGGCCGGTCCTTCCAGACGAAGAGAAAATCCTCGACCACCCGCCGCAACACGTCGGCGACCCGGTACGCCTGTTCCAGGCTGCAGTACTCGAGCAACAGGCCGAACTCGTCGCCACCGAGTCGTGCCAGGGTGTCACGGGTTCGCAGCTCACCCTGCATCAGGGTGGCGAGCTGGCGGAGCAGCTGGTCGCCGGCCTCGTGACCACAGGTGTCGTTGACCACCTTGAACTGGTCCAGATCCATGAAGCACAGCGCGTGCGCGCTGTCGTAGGCGCGTGCCGTGTTGATGACCCGGTCCAGACGCAGCTCGAACTCACGCCGATTGACCAGCCCAGTGAGCAGATCGTGGCTGGCCTGGTGAGCCACCTCGGCCGCCAGACGGCGCTGCTCGGTGACGTCCCGAAAGACCAGCACCACGCCGACCAGATGTCCGTCGCCGTCGTGGATCGGCGCGGCCGAGTCTTCGATGGGGATTTCGATGCCATGTCGGTTGATGAGATTGATGTCCTTGCCGAGCGCGGTGACGCGTGCCCGGTGCAGACAGCGGGTCACCGGGTCGAGCACGCTGGCGCCCGTCCGGGCATGACGCAGCTTGAGAATCTCGACGATGGGTTGACCGGTTGCCTCGTCCAGGCTCCACCCGGTCAGCGCTTCAGCTACCCGATTCAGGAAGGTCAGTCGACCGCTGGTGTCGGTTGTGATGACGCCCTCGCCAATCGATTCAAGGGTCACCGCGAGCAGCTCCTTCTCGCGGCGCAGTGCGCTTTCGGCGGTCTTCAGACGCGTGACGTCGAGGGCGCCACCGACCGCGCCGATGGTCGCACCGCTCTCGTCCCGAACTGGTGCCGCCGAGATGATCAGATGCCTGCTCTGATCATCGTCGAACAGCAGCGTCACCTCCTCGCTGTCCACGGCCTGGCCGAGCGCCGCGCGCTGCAGCGGTAGATCGTCCGCTGCCAGCTCGACCCCGTCACGGAACGGTCTGAAGCCTGAAGGCCGTTCCGATTCCGGCGCGCTCAAGGATAGATTGTCGCCAGGATCCTGACCCAGCAGCCGGCGGCCCAGATCGTTGCCGACGATCTCCAGGCAGTCCGGGTCCTTGGCGATGTAGATGCCGACCGGCAGGATCTCCATCAGCGTGCTCAGCTCGGTGGAACGCGTATGCAGCTGCATCCGTGCCTGATGCTCGGTCGAGGTGTCGACCAGGAAACCGTGCCAGCGCAGCTCGCCATTGCTCTGCCAGATGGGCTGCGCGCGCCCCTCCATCCAGACCGTGCCCCGCTCCGGATGCTGATAGCGCCAGTTGCAGTGCCACGGACCGGCCTCGAGCCGAGCACGCGCGAAGCTGCCTTTCAACGCTGTCAGATCGTCTGGATGGACATTGTGTAGCAATGGTTGTTGGTCGGTGTGCGCCGCGCGTCCACTGAGCAGCTCCAGATCGGCGCTGCTGTAATCGAGGGTCGGCTGATCGTGAGCGTCGATGCTGAACGCGACGATGTGTCCAGGCGCGGATGCCGCGATACGCGCCAGCCGTTCCGTGGCGGCGTGCAGCGCTTGAGAGTTACGTTCGGCGGCGCGACGTTGGTGTCGCTCCTTGCGTTCCAGCACGAGTTGTTTGTGATACACGCGGCGGCCCAGACCATTGATCGTACCCAGACCGAGGACGCAGGCCAGGAGCACCAGCAACGACAAGGCGGTGCGGAGATCAAGGCTGCCTTGCTGGATGGCATGCAGGAGCAGGGCGCCAAGAGCGGCCGCCAGCAGTGTCGTTGCCATCAACAGGGCGAGGCCGCGCACATCGAGGCCGAACAGGTGCAGAACGCGGATTCGGCTTCCGGGCAGGCGCAGCAGCAGCCCCCAGGCAACGGCGATGAAGCCCAGATCGGTGGGTACGGATACGCCGATACCGGTTGTGGTGGCGAACAGCACACGGGCGCCGAACAGGAGGCCGACCGACATGATCAGCACGTACAGCAGGAGCGTCGTCGTCAGACATCGACCAGCGCGCCAGCGATGACGGGCGAGCGCGAAGATGGCGAGGCCAGTCAGTCCGAAGCCGACCGCCGTCTGCGGTGAGGTCAAGCCGAGTACCCACAGTGGATGTTCGGGGCCTGCGCCGTAAAGCAGCGTGCTCAGCAACCAGGCAAGGCTCAGCAAGACCAGGGCTGCGCCGCTGGAGGCTGCCGTCTGGCGACCTGCTTGGCGTGAAAGCCTGAAGCTGGACAAGCCCCATAGGCCCAGCCCTGCGACCGCGAAGGTGATCGCGGTTGCAGGCATCATTGCCGGGCGTTGCAGCAGTGCGCCGCTGAACAGCCCCACGAACAGGTTCGGGGGCAGCAGGAAGATGACAGCATAGATGGCGGGCGCGAGCATCAAGCCCACGCCCAGCAAGCACGCCCAATGACGCCTGGACGTTGGTGTACTACTCATGGACCCACGTTCCTTCCGTGCTCGTGAGACACCCACGTGGCGATGACAAGCCAGAATCGAGCCCTAACGCGCCGGGTGCCGTCCGACAATGCAGGGCGATCCGACAATTGCACGCCGCGCAGGTGCAATCAGACCGCGAGGCGTTCAGGGTTTGCCTGTGAGCATACCAGCAAAGTATTGCAGGGAAGGCCGAATCCGCCTGTCTCATCTGTCCCACCCCGCCGCGTTGCCGGGCGCTCTGGTGAGCTTTTGATACAGCGTCATGGCGGTAATTGATCACCGTCATCGCAATTGCGAAGATATCTCGCGCTCTCGTTCGTGCAGCGTCGCAACAGCGCCGAGAAGGTCCCCATTCACGCATTCGAACCCAACCGACAGGCCGCCGCTTCGCTGGCCGCGCTGATCGGTCCGACCCTGGCCATGCTCGCGGTCTTGACCGCTGCCGCGTTCTCGGTCTATTCGACGGCGGTGCTCGCGCCCGAAGTTGGTGCGAGCCTCGATGCAGACCCGAAGCTGATTGGGCCTTATACCGCCGTCATCTATCTGGTCGCAGCCGTGACGGGTGCCTTCACCGGCCGTCTGATCCGCGGTCTGGGTGCGATCCGCACCTGCCAGATTACCTTGCTCGCGGCGGCCGCCGGTCTGCTGCTCGGGGCCAGCGGCTGGCTGTTCCTGATCGCGATCAGCACCGCGTTCTTCGGTTTTGCCTACGGACCGTTCAATCCGGCCAGCGCGCACGTGCTGTCGGGCCTCGCTACGCCGCGCTGGCGACCCCTGGTGTTCTCGATCAAGCAGCTCGGCGTGCCGCTGGGCGGCGCGCTGGCTGGCTCACTCACCCCGCTGATGGCCCTGTCCTACGGCTGGCAGGGCGCGGTGCTGACGATCGCGGCGGTGAATCTGATGGTCGCGATCGCGATCGAGCCGCTGCGGGCCCGCTTCGATACCCTCGAGCTGCGTCGCGCGGTGCCGCTCACCCGGGGTGTGCTCGCGCCGATCCGGCTGGTGCTGGGCAACCACAGGCTGCGCTGGTACACCTGGGTGGCCTTCACCTACGCCGGCTCACAGCTGTGCCTGGCCAGCATGCTGGTGGTCTATCTGCACGAAGCGCTGGCGCTGGATATCGCCGCCGCCGGTCTGGTGCTGGCGAGCATGCAGATTGGCGGTGTGTTCGGCCGCATCGTCTGGGGCGCGATCGCAGGCCAGCTGTTGTCACCGGGCATCATGCTGATGGCGGTCGGCGTGGTGAACGCATTGTGTATCGCCGTGCTCAGCGGCTATGGTCCGGAGGTCGACTACGGGCTGCTCTGTCTGACCAGCTTCGTGCTCGGCTCGGTGGCCCTGGGCTGGAACGGTATCGTGCTCTCGGAGGTGGTGACGCACGCCCCCGCGGGGCGCCAGGCCGATGCCACCGCCGGCGTTCAGATGGTCATGTTCGGCGGCGTGGTCAGCTTCCCGGTGTTGTTCTATCAGCTGGTGCAGACGACCCGCGACTACACCCTGGCCTTCGCCATGCTGATCGTGGTGATGGGGCTCGGCCTGTTGGGTCTGTCGCGGCTGGTGCTGCTGGAACGGGCTGCTCGGCCCGAGGTCTGCTAGCACCGCCGCGGGCAGACGATGAATCGATGGACAATGGACCGACGATACGGTCGATAACGAAGGCGTGATGGTGAACCAAACAAGCAGCAACGCACTGAAAGTCCTGATACTCCCCGGTGACGGCATCGGCCCGGAGATCACCGAGGTAGTGAATCGTGCCCTGCACGTGCTGAACGACGATCACAAGCTGGGGCTGAATCTGGTCGAGCGCAGCATGGGCCTTGCCACCTTACGTAGCGAGGGCACCACCATGCCGCAGGCGCTGCTCGACGAGATCCACGCCGCCGACGGCGTGGTCCTGGCGCCGGCCCACACCTATGCCTATCCGGCTCCGGAGCAGGGCGGTATCAATCCGTCGGCGGCGCTGCGCAGGGGGCTCGATCTGTACGCGAACATCCGCCCGGCCAAGAAGCTGCCGGGCGTGCCGTGCATGGCACGAGCCATCGATCTGGTGGTGGTGCGCGAGAACACCGAGGGCTTCTACGCCGATCGCAGCATGTTCGCGGGTAGCGGTGAGTTCATGCCGACCGAGGACGTGGCGCTGTCGGTGCGCAAGATCACCCGCAAGGGCTGCATGCGTATCGCCCGTACCGCCTTCGAGCTCGCCATGCAACGACGCAAGCAGGTCACCATGGTGCACAAGGCGAACGTGCTGAAGATGACCGACGGTCTGTTCGTCGAGTGCTGCCAGACGGTGGCGAAGGACTTTCCCGAGGTCGAGCTCAGCGAGTCGATCATCGATGCCATGACCGCGCGTCTTATCCGCAACCCGGACATTTTCGACGTGATCGTCACCACCAACATGTACGGTGACATCCTCTCCGACGAGGCGACCGAGCTGTCCGGTGGTCTGGGCCTTGGTGGTGCGCTGAACGCGGGCGAGGTGCACGGCATGGCGCAGGCGACGCATGGCTCGGCGCCGGACATCGAAGGGCGCAACATCGCCAATCCCACCGCGCTGCTGCTGTCCTGCGTGATGATGCTGAGCTGGATGGCGGGCAAGCACGGCCGGGACGATCTGGGACGCGCCTCGCAACTGCTGCGCGACGGTATCGAGACGACGCTGTCCGATGCCCGTAACCACACGCCGGATCTGGGTGGCAGCGGCACCACCCGTGGCTTCGGTGACGCCCTGGTCAGCGTGCTGCGCAACGCCTGATCGGCAGTCTCAGGGCTGTGGCTGACCGCAGCACACGCAGGTGAGGACGTTGTCGTAGGGTATGACGGCGTCCTCACCGCAGATGACGCAGCGGAACACGGTCGGCTCCTCCTCGGCGCCGTCGAGTTCGTCCAGGGGTGGCATGATGAGGCTGTTCGACGCACGCTCGGCGAGCGGCTCATCCGAGGTGCGTGCGGCGGACCTGCGCGTGGACCCTTGCGCTGATGCGCCCGGGTGTCCGTCCGGCTGTCGATCTGGATGTCGTTTCGGGGTCGGCGCCTCGAGGTCGTATCCGGACAGATCGTAGGCCGGTGGCTCGTCCGCCGGCACGCCGTCGCTGTTCGGCGCCGGTCGTACCAGCTCGCCGTGCGCACCGTCGCCATACGCACGCAGCCGGCTGGCAAGCCCACCCAGGGTGTCCTGCACCAGGCCGACCAGATCGCGTGGCCCGGCATGGCCCATGTCTCGATCCGCGATCGCCTGACCGAGTCGACTGGCGGCCCGTTCGATCTCGTCGGCGATGAACAGCCGCAGCTCGGTCAGCTCCGTTTGCTCGGCGCCGCCTCGACGTTGTGTGTCCGGCGGCCGACGTGGCCGGCGCGATCCGCTCACGTTCCTGGTCCTGACCCGCTCACCGCGGGATCTTTCAAACGCTGGTCGCCATACCATGTGGCACCCGCCGCCGGCCCAACGGCCGGCAACGCGCGGCAGGCCGCGCGGCCGGACAGTGGACCGGGGCGGGGAGGGCGCATCGGTCTACATCGGACGGAAGACCGGTATCGGGTACTCACCGTCTTCCTGTGGCTCGAAGTCGACCTTGACGCGTTGGCCGATGTGGATGTCGGTGGTCGGATTGTCCACGCCGACCACCGAGCTGAGCATGCGGAAACCCTCGTCCAGGTCGATGTACGCAACCGAGTACGCGCCCAGCTCGACAAAGCCCGGCACCCGGTTCTGCATGACCACCGAGTAGGTGTACACGCTGCCCTCGCCCTTGGAGCGCTTCCAGGCCAGGTTGCCCGACAGACAGCTCGGGCAGTGCATACGCGGATAGAACACCACCTTGGTACAGTCGTTGCAGACCTGGTAGCGCAGCTCGTGATTCTTCACGCCTTCCCAATACCCATCGGTATTGGGCTCGGGCAGGATGGGTTGTGGTCTCTTCGACATGCTCAGTCCCTCGCCAGGATCACGGTGCCGCCGGTATGCACGCTACCGAGCTGGCCGCCATTGCCGTGCGCGACCGCCAGACGCGCGTCGGGAAGCTGCGAGGTCGACTCGCCGCGCAGCTGCCGGGTTGCCTCCAGCAGCAAGAAGATGCCGCGCATGCCCGG
>JAGRHX010000452.1 GCA_020444775.1 Gammaproteobacteria bacterium | reverse complement strand
CGGGGCATCTGCCGGGGCATCTGCCCGCAGATCCGCCGGGAATGCCTCGGTGCCCGAGTCCATCTCGACGTGGGCAGTGAGCATGCCGTCCATGATCCGCGGGTACCAGAGGCTGTCCGGACCAAGCACCAGGCCACGCGGTCCCGCGTAGTCGCCCATTGCACCCGAGCCCATCGAGTCAGGGCTCAGATCGGGCGCCGCGCGGCCCGCGTAGGCGATCTCCAGTCGGCACACCTGCGCCGGCAGCTCGACGATCTGCACGGACCCGCCGTGTGGTCCGGCCGACGAACCATCCACCACACGTGCGGATGCCGGCCGCAAGGACTGGATGCGCAGGTCCCGGTTCAACAGCAAGCGGCGGGGCGATGCCTGGGAAGATGCGGCAGTACAATCGAAGACGATGGTGTCCGCGACCCGGATCTCGCCGCTGACCGGAGACAGCACGACGTGCATCCGATGATGCACAGCCGCGTGCGGCGTTGCGCGGGCCACCCCGGTGACCAGTAACAGCGCTGGCAGCAGCGCTGGCAGCAGGGCCAGCACGAGCCTCGACAACGGTGTTCCACTCATGCACGACTCCGCGCGTTCATCCAAGGCCACCTCGCCCCGATGCGACGATCCGCACCGCGCGTTGTGCGCTCCGGCACGGGCCGCGCTGCGCGCCGGTGCGCTCTGTCTGTTGCTCGCCGTGGCGGCCGGCGCCAGCAGCGAGGTCCTGCCCGGCGATGGCACGAGCTGTGCCGCGAGCGCAGTGGAATCTCGCTGGCGCGCGCCGCGGATCAGCACCGCAGACGGCCAGACCTTGAGCCTCGAGCAACTCATCGGGCGGCTCGAGGCCGTCGACGTGGTCTACATAGGCGAGCAACACGACCGATACGACCACCATCTGCACCAGCTGGAGCTGCTCTGCAGACTATGGCAACGCACCCCACGGATCGCACTGGCGGTCGAGTTCTTCCAACACCGCTTCCAGTCCGCGGCCGATGATTTCATCCGCCGACACGGCGACCTGGACCGGTTGCTACTCGAAACCGAGTATTTCAGCCGCTGGGGCCACGACGCCAGATTGTACGCGCCCCTGCTCGAGTTCGCGTCCAGGCACCAGATACCCCTCGTTGCCCTGAACGCCGACGGTGCCCTGGTCAGAGCGGTCGCCCGTCATGGGCTGGGATCGCTGGACGAGTCACAACGGCGCATGCTACCCGACCCGCTACCGGCGCCTGGGGACACCTACACGCAGCGACTCGCACCGATCTTCGAGGCGCATCTGCAGCACCGCGATGGCAAGCCGGCAGCCGGGCAGGCCACGCTCGAGTTCTTCGTCCAGGCCCAGTCAGTCTGGGACCAGACCATGGCACAGGGCATCGTCGAGCTGCATCGTGCACTGCCAGAACATCGGATCGTGGTAATCGCAGGCAACGGTCATGTCGGATACGACGATGCCATACCCGCGCGGGTCAGGGCATCGAGCGAGCTGCGTGCGGTGGTGCTGGTCAATGCCGGCGCGGGTGCCCCGGCCCACGAGTTCGACTACCAGTTGCGTGGCTAGCGTCTGAGCCTGCCGGAGGCCGCGCGCCTCGGCGTGGCACTCGATACCACTGACGGGCGGCCGCGCCCCAGCCACAGCTGCGCGCATGCTATTCTTGAACGCTCAACCTCGGGACCGGCCGGCAGCCGCCCCGACCCAGCGTGGACAAAGCGTGGCAGTCCGAGGAGGCTCACGTGGCCAATCAATTCATGGGCTACACCCGCGACGAGTTCGAGCGTCAGTACAGCGCTCGATCGCAGGTCCCCGATTCGGAAAGCATCGTCGCAGAGAACGAACGCGCCAGCGCCGACTACCGGCAGCGGGCGAAAGCCAGCATGGACCAGTCCTATGGGGCCACCGGGCGCGAGAAGGTCGACATCTTCCGCCCGGAGAACGATGACGCCCCGATCCTGCTGTTCATCCATGGCGGCTACTGGCGCTCACGCGACAAGAGCGCCTTCTCCTTCCTGGCCGAGCCACTCAACCAGGCCGGTGCGCTGGTCGCGATCATGGAGTACTCACTGTGCCCGCACGTGACCATGGAGACCATCGTCCGTCAGACCCGCGGCGCCTGCGCCTGGCTATGGCGACATGGCGCCGAGTACGGCGGCAACCCCGGCCGGCTGCACGTCATGGGTCACTCCGCCGGCGGGCATCTGGCGGCGATGCTGGCCGCCACCGACTGGCACGACTTCAACACCGATCTACCTGAGGATCTGGTCAAGAGCGTGCTCTGCGTGAGCGGGATCTTCGAGCTCGAGCCGCTGCTGGAGCACTCGGTCAATCAGGACCTGAATCTGGACGCGACCAACGCCCGGCGCCTCAGCCCGGTGCTCAGGCAGCCGACCACCCCCGGGCCGGTGGTGGCCGCTGTGGGTAGCGCCGAGAGTGACGAGTTCAGGCGCCAGTCACAGTCCCTGGTCAGCACCTGGAAGAGCAAGGGGGCGGCGACCACCTATCTGGAGCTCGAGGGGTTCAACCACTTCAGCATACTGTCCTCGCTGCGCGATCCCACGTTCACCCTCACCCGTCGGCTGAAGGAGCAGATGGGCGTTTCCTGAGCAAGTCTTCGGTGCGCCACTCCTGATTCGGTCACGCTATCTGAACGCCGGTAGCAGCGCCGCGATCTCCTGCAGGTTGTGGTCCATGTAATCGTCCGGGCAGGCCGAGGAGAGAAACACGAACTCGGCGCCGGCATCCAGATATTCTCGCAGCCGGGCCTTGACCTGGTCCGGGGTTCCGGCCAGCGCATATTTGCCTACCAGCTTGTCGAAGTCCTGGGCGTATTGCCGACCGAGCCTGTCGGCCACCATCTTCACCGCGGTCGGCCCGTCCTCGTGCACGGCGGTGAAGATGAACACCCCGGGTTTGAAGGTGCTCAGGTCACGCTCGTACTGCTCGGCATACTCACGGATGCTCTTGATGCTCGATGCGAGCTGTTCGGGCGTGTACATGTACGGCAACCAGCCATCGCCGTAGCGCGCGGTGCGCTTCATCGCCACATCCTTGCGACCGGATATCCAGATCGGCGGACGTGGCTTCTGCACCGGCAACGGCTTCAGGCTGAACGACTCGAGGGTGGTGAAGCGACCGTCGAAGCTTACATCCGTCTCGGTCCAGAGCTTGTGCAGGATCCGCAGCGCCTCGTTGGTGCGCGCGCCACGCTCGGTCACCGGCACGCCACAGGCCTGGAACTCGCGAGGGAACTCACCGCCCACCCCAACACCGAGCATGAAGCGACCGTCGCTGGCCACGTCCAGCGCCGCGCCCAGCTTGGCCAGCAGCGCGGCCGGATACAAGGGCACCAGCGTGATCGTGCTCATCAAGCGGATCCGCTCGGTGGCACCGGCCGCCACCGACAGTGAGATGAAGCCATTCGCGCTGTCACCGTGAAACATCACGTGCTCGCCACAGCCGAGCACGTCGAAGCCCAGCGATTCAATCTGGCGTGCGGTCTGAGCGACATTGCGCGGCGAGCGCAACGCGGTTCCGAACTCGATTCGCTTCATCACCTTCTCCTGTTGCCGGACGAGCAGGGCACGACCCCGAATCAGGCTATCATTGCCCACTCGAGGCTGCGATGGCCATGCTCGAGGCACCGGATCCGCTCTGCTTCGCGGAGGGCGCAAACCGGATACCCGGACCTGGCCTGACCCCTGCCCGCTCGTGCTCGGGCCCGATCCGCCAAGAATCCCTGTAAGAATCCCTGAAAAAATCCGTGTAAGAATCCCTGTGCAGAGGTACTACTTGATGCGCATTCCCGAGCTACCCGGCACCCTGTACGACGCGCTGCGCTGGAGCGTGGAACGTAACGCCGAACGCTCGCTGCTCGCGGTGCCGCCACGCGCCGGCCGCGACTATCTACCCGATGGCTGGGAATGCAGCTACACCGACTGCCTGCGCATGGTCGAACGCTTGATCGAGGTCTACAAGGAGGCCGGCTACGGACACGGCCACCGGATCGCATTGTGCATGGACAACCGACCGGAGCACTTCGTGCACATGTTCGCGCTCGGCGCGCTGGGTGCGTCGCTGGTGCCGGTCAACCCCGACTACCGGCCGGCCGAGGCCGCCTATCTGCTCGACCATTCCGAGGCCGATCTGGTGATCGCCCACGCACCCAGGGCCGGGATGCTGGAACAGGCCATTGCCGAGGCTGACGCCGCGCCGCCACTACTGGTGGTCGAAGAGCACGCGCCCGAGCGGCCCACGGATCTGGGCGCGCTGCCACGGGCCTTGCCCGGCAGCCGACGACCGGCGCCGTCGAGCGGCCCGCCGGGCCCGGGCAGCGAAGCCAGCCTGCTCTACACCTCCGGCACCACCGGTCGCCCCAAGGGTTGCCTCCTCTCGCACGAGTACGAGCTCGCGGTCGGTTCCTGGTATGCGACCGTGGGCGGCGCGCTCGAGCTCGAATCGGGTAACGAGCGACTCTACAACCCCTTGCCGCTCTATCACGTCAATGCCGGTGTGGTCTCGTTCCTGGCCATGCTGGCGACCGGCGGCTGTCAGATCCAGCCCGACCGTTTCCACCCGTCGAGCTGGTGGCAGGACGTCACCGTGACCGATGCAACCATCATCCACTATCTGGGCGTGGTCGCCCCGCTGCTGCTCAATCAGCCCCGCAGCAAGTGGGAGACCGCGCATCGGGTCCGGCTCGGCGTGGGCGCAGGTATCGAGCCGACCCTGCACGCCGAGTTCGAGGCACGCTTCGGCTTCCCGATGATCGAGCTGTGGGGCATGACCGAGGCGGTACGGGTGCTCGCCGATTCAGTGCCACCACGTCAGGTCGGCACCCGCGCCTTCGGTCGTCCGGTGCCGGGGCTCGAGGCACGCGTGGTCGACGACGCGGACGAAGAGCTACCGCGAGGTCAACCGGGCGAGCTGGTCGTACGTCATTCGGCACAGACCCCACGCAAGCACATGTTCAGCGGCTATCTGAAGGACGAGACCGCCACCGAGCAGGCCTGGCGTGGCGGCTGGTTCCACACCGGCGACACGGTCGTGCAGGATCCGGACGGCATGCTGCATTTCGTCGACCGCAAGAAGAACATCATCCGCCGCTCGGGGGAGAACATCGCCGCGGCCGAGGTCGAAGCGGTGCTACAGGCCCATGAGGCGGTATCCCAGGTAGCAGTGCTGGCAGTGCCGGACGCAGTCCGCGAAGAGGAGGTGATGGCCTGCATCGTGATCGAGGCAGGTTGCCGCGAACGTGCGCCGGAAGGGCTGGCCGCGGAGCTGTTCGAGCACGTCAACGCGCGTCTGGCCTACTACAAGGCGCCCGGTTGGATCTTGTTCATGCAAAGTCTGCCGACGACTGGTACGCAGAAGATCCAAAAGCACATGCTGTTCGCCGCAGGCGAGGATCCCTCGAATCGCGAGGGCATCATCGATCTGCGCTCGCGCAAGCGACGCTGATCGTTCGATCGCCCGCGCGTTCTCAGGACCGTCCGTACCAGAGGCGGATCCGGCGCTGCCAGTGCCAGAGGTGCCAGGTCGTGTTGATCACCGGCTGCAGGACACCGCGCAGGATCGATTTCGGACCGAAACAAAACACCGTGATGTAGGCAAAAGCGATCGCACCGCTGAGCAGGCTGTAGCCGAGCATCGGTCGGGACCAGGACATCCACAGGACCACCGGCAAGAAGGCCAGCACCAGGGCCGCGAACACGTACAGTGCCTCGGCCAGCCGCTCGAACGCCGACCGTGGCTTGCCGTCGTCGTCCTCCGGCTCATGACCGGGTATCTGCTGAGGCGATCGGCCGCTCATCCCGAAGTCCGCGCGTCGTGCTACGCGTCCACTACGACACCGTCGGTGTCGCTCGACGCGTCGGTCTCGAACACGTGGATCACGAAGGCGTAGACCTCGGCGGTCTCACGCAGGCGCTCGAAACGTCCGGCCGCGCCGCCGTGCCCCGCGTCCATGTTGATCTTGAGGATGAGCAGGTGCTCATCGGTGCGGGTCGCACGCAGACGCGCCACCCACTTGGCCGGTTCCCAGTAGGTGACCCGCGGATCGGTCAGTCCACCGTTGACGAACATATGCGGGTAGTGCTGAGGCCGAACGTTGTCGTAGGGCGAGTAGGCGGCGATACAGGCATAGGCATCGGGGTCCGCGATCGGATTGCCCCACTCCGGCCACTCCGGCGGTGTCAACGGCAGACTGTCATCACACATGGTGTTGAGCACGTCGACGAA
>JAGRHX010000451.1 GCA_020444775.1 Gammaproteobacteria bacterium | reverse complement strand
GGCTAGAGCTGGCCGCTGGCCGGCCAGGCTTGTAGCAGACGCTGATAGTCCTCGCGCTCGTAGCGCGACAGCACGAATGCATCGGCATACGAGGGCAGCTCGGCGCCGTGCACATGCCGGGCAAGCAGATCGCCCGCGCCGCACGCGGCCATGATGCCAAAGCCGGAGAAGGCGCAGCACAGATAGACGCCGGCCACCGGCGTCGGCCCGATCAGCGGCCGGTTCTCCGGAGTCTTCGCATAGTAGCCGCCGTCCAGATAGGGCCTTTGCATGGACTCGAAATAGGCTCGCAGGCCCGGCACCATCACCGACATGCCACGCAGGGTGACATCGGCGAGCTCGTCCGGCCAATCGATCGGAAACACCGGCTCGTCCATCAGCTCCTCGTGCCAGGTCCAGTACAGCAGTATCTGCTCACCCGCACCGACCGGCCGACCATGGACACCGGCCGGCAAGGTATCGAGCAGATACCGCAGCCGCGGCTCCTGAGCGAGCAGCTCGCGCTCGTCCTCGGACCACGGCAGCTCGGTGGGATCGGTCCAGATGATGAGTGGCGCGTGGCGCGGCAGCACGCCTTCGACATCTGCCAGGCTCAGCTTGACGTGCTTCTCACAGCGGATCGGCAGCGAAAGCCCCGCCAGCCCGGCGGTGGCACGGGCATGAGGACCGGCGGCGATCACCAGTCGATCGCAGCCGACGAAACGTGCCTCGCCGCTCTCGAGGTCGCTCAACCAGACCCCGTCCAGCGCCCCGGCCCGCGACTCGATGGACGTCACCTGTCCACGTTCCAGACGCGCACCGGCGTCTCGGGCCCGCTCCAGCAACAACATGCCGAGCTGCTGGGCGCTGAGCGCGCCACAGCGTCTGGCGTGCAGCACCGCGAGCGTTTCATTGCTCAGATAGCCGAAGTGCTCGCGAATCAGCGCACGGTCCAGCACAAGGTCGGCGCCGCCGAGGGGATCGTCATAGCGCTCCAGCCGCGGGTAGCGGTAGCCACCCGCGTGCCGGTGCACCCGCAGCGGCCCGGCCCCCAGGGCCTGCGCCTCGAGCGCGGCGGACTCGAAGACCTGAACCTGCTCGGCTCTCGCCGTGGCGAACAGATAGCCACGGCGGTCCATGATGAAGGCGTTGTTCGAGTCGATCGCCAGGTCCTGCATCAGGTCGATGCTGCGATTCATCAACCCGACCATGGCCTCACCCGGCCCGGGCCACCAGTTGCGATAGCACTCGGTGGACTTGTCGCTGGTCAGGCTGAGCGGCGCGAGCGCGTCGGCTATGGCCACCCTTCTCGTACCCGCCTTCACAAGGGCATGAGCGCAGGCAATACCGGCAATGCCGGCACCGATGATCAACACCTCGTAACGCGATGCGTCGGGCATGCAACAAGCCCCCGGGGCGGTCAGTCGACCGTGGCCTGCTGCTCGAAGAAGGAGGTACCGGTCAACAGCTCCGGCAGCTCGAGCTCGAAGGATTGGCTGCGCACCCGACCGCTTGCCCGACCTCGGAGCAGGCGCCCCTCGAAGCGGCTCGGCATGGGGTTGGGTGACAACGGCACCGCGTCCGCCGCCGAGTACACGCAGATGAACAGGGTGCGCGGCAGATCCGAGTCGTTCGGCGCCGAGCCGTGCAGCAGCCTCGTGTGCATCAGACAAGCGCTACCGGCGGGACCGACAACCCGCGTCGCACCGGATCGGGCGGTCCGCTCCACCGATTCGGACACCGCACCGGTAAAACGCTGGTCATGCCAGAGGGTATGAATGGGCCCACGATGACTGCCGTCCACCACCTCCAGACAACCGTTCTGCTCGGTCACCTCGTCCAGCATCAACAGCACCGTGACGAGGTCGTCGTTCGAGTGCGGCGTGAAGGCGAAGTCCTGGTGATAACGCACCGGCGTGCGGGTGTGTGGCAGCTTGGCGTTGGTCTTTGAGTGGTGGAACCTGATCGCCGGACCGATGAGGTCCGCGACCGCGTCCACCATGCGGCTGTCGGTGGCCGCCCGCAGGTGCGCCTCGGAGATCTCGACCGGCGCATTGACCCGGCGCAGGCCGGGATGGTCGGCACTGTGCGTGGGATCCAGATCGAAACGCGGCCGGCCGTTGATGGTGCTGCCATAGTTGTCGGTGTGCGCCCGGCTCTGCTCGATCCAGCCGTGCATGTCGCGTCGCAGCGCATCCAGCAGATCGGGATCCACCGCATCCTCGAGCAGCAACCAGCCACGCGTCTGGAATTGCTCCCGCTGCGCTTTGCTCAGCGTTCCGGTGCTCGCCTCGTCAAGACCCATGGTGCCAGACCTCGTGCCGCCTGCTCGGATGATGCCTTGACATTATAGGTGCTTGGCCCGAGCGGGCGAGCGGGGCTCACCGTTATCCTGGACCATCCCCGGATGGCCCCACGCAGGCGCTGCTGGCAGCAGCGCAGCTCAGGCGCTGGCGACGCGTTTGAGCTGCTCGAAGTCGCTCTGCCCGGCCAGCACCTTCGCGATACCGTCCTGCATCAGGGTCCTCATCCCGTCGCGCATGGCACGCTCGCGGATGTCGCTGACCGAGGCGCTGCGATAGATGAGCTCGCGCATCTCCTCGCTGTTGCAGAGCAGCTCGTGCACCCCGGTCCGGCCCTTGTAACCGCTGCCACCACACTTCTCGCAGCCGTTGGCCTTGTGCAGATCGATGGCATCCAGATCCAGCGCCAGCTCGTCGAAGTAGTCGCGGCCGTACTGCCGCTGCAGGAAGCCGACCTCCTCGCGAGTCGCCCGATACGGGGTCTTGCAGGCCGCGCACAGGGTGCGCATCAGACGCTGGGCGAGCACGCCGAGCAGCGCGTCGGAGAAGCTCACAGGGTCCAGCCCCAGATCAAGGAGTCGGGTGATGGTCTCTGGGGCGGAATTGGTGTGCAGCGTGGACAGCACCAGGTG
>JAGRHX010000450.1 GCA_020444775.1 Gammaproteobacteria bacterium | reverse complement strand
ACTCGGCGCTCGACCGCGGCGGGGTCCTCGACCTGGGCAGGCAGTCCTGGACTACTGACGGACCCAGCTGCCGCCGCGACGCAGGTACCAGCCACGTTGGCGGGCGCTGGCCAGCCAGCGATCGGTCCAGACCGCGCGGATCTCGGCCTCCCACTCCGGATGACCGTTCTCCTCGGCGACCGCCCGATACAGCGCCTGGCGGTCCCGATTGTCGGCGTCGATGAGCGCGTTGAGCGCGGCACGCTGCGCCAGTGGCACCGCGTTCATATTACGCACCGCGACCAGCGCCTGCTCGTCCAGACCGATGACCCCGGCATCGTAGTACGGCTCAAGCTGGGCATGGCGCGCCGCCATCGACGCCTCGATACGCTGCACCGGCGCGCTACGGGCGCTGAACCGTCCGGCCTGCGCATGCGCATCCGCGACCATCAAGGCCAGAGCGGCATCGAGCACGCGCTGCAGCATGGTCCCGGACGGCGCGCCGTCCAGGCCGGCCAGAGGTGCGGCATGGTCGAACCCCTCAGGTGGCAGCGCGGAGCGCTTCTCCGGCTGCTTGGGCGCCGCGTCCGGCGCCGTTTCCGCGCCCTGCCCGGCGGCGGGTGCGGCAACGCCGGGCTCCGCGCCCCAGACGCGTTCGATGAACCTGTCCGCCGCCGCCTTGGCCTCAGGCGCCGGAAAATACACGTTGATGGTCACGCAAGCGCCGACCAGCACCATCAGTGCCAGGGCCATGCTCGTGCCGCCCAGACGACGCACCAGGCGTCGACCCGGTGACCATGGTTCCCGACTCGAAACCGTTCCACCGGTGCCGGGCTGGGACATGGACACCGGCGCGGTCACCGCCAGGAGCGGGACCGGCTGGGTTCTTCCACTGTTCCACTGCTTCATGTTCGAGCACTTCTCCGTGAGACGGGTCGACGCTGCCGGCCATGGCCAGTCGACCTTCGTTGCGCTTGCCTGGAACGTGGCGCCGTCTCCCCCGGCCCACCCACTTCCGTCGAGTACCAGTTCCGTCATCAACTGCGGCGATGTTATCAGCCCTGGCCACGAGATGGCCTGCCCGACCGCGACCCCGGCCAGTGGCCTCATCGACCTTCGTCTATCGCCGGCACCGGCGCCTCCGGTCTTCGATCCGGTGCCGGACCCGATGACGATTCGGGCCGTTTTCCGGTTCCCGCGTCGACCTCAGGTCTGGCGCGAATCCGCGCCAGCCGTTGCAGCAGGCTCTGCCAGTCCACCTCCGCGTTGTAGCCAATGACGTTGATGGACGGCAGACCCGAGCCACGCAGGATGTAGAAGCCCTGAGGCGCTGGCTCGATCCCACGCATCTGACAGACCCCGCGCCGCAACCGGCAGCCCAGGCCCACACGGTCATAGGCGAAGTCGCTGAACAGGTTCAGCACGATCGAGGACAGACCGGCGACGCCACCGCCGAGGCTCGCCAGGTCGTCCACCGCCCGCTGCGAGATGCGATGCCGCGAATCATCACCCTCGGGGGTATGCAGATAGGCATCGAAGGCCACCGGCTGACCACCGACCAGACGCAGGTCACGCACGTACCCGCTCAGCCGGCCGCTCATCGCGCCGAACGACAGCGCCTCCGTCAGCTGCCCCAGAGCCAGCCCGTCGAGTTCCAGGCTCGCGCCAACGAATGCCGGCGGCGACAGCAGCCGCGTGACGCTCAGGTCGGTGACCCGCACCCGCCCACCGAACAGCGCGATCTCGACCCCCGAGCCCACCCGCAGCTCCTCGCCCCGCAGCTCCAACGACGGTATGCGTCCGGAGATGGAGCCTCGCAACGGCAGCAGATCGAGACGATCACTCAGCGCTTCCAGGGAGATCGGCTCGATCTCCGCGGTCGCGGCCAGGGTCGGTGGGACGTCGGCGGCCGGCGCCGCGGAGACTCGGGGCCGGACCACACGTAGACCGTCCAGGCGCAGCGCGCCGCCCAGCACCGGCAGGCGCAGCGGCGCGCTCAGCTCGAAGACGCCCGTTCGGCTGCGCGCGCGCAGCCGGGCCGACGCCGAGGTCACGCCGCCAAAATCGACTTCGCGCCAGCGCAGGTCGGTATCGACCTCGCGTGCCAGCTCACTGAACCCGACCACACCGTCCAGGCCCTGGATACGCAACGCTCGTCCCGACAGCGACAGGTCCACACCACGCAGCCCGAGCTGCAAGGCCATCCCGGTATCGCATCGATACGACAACTCCGCGGCCAGACGACCGCTCGGCGCATCCTGCCAGTTCTCAGCCGGCGTCGTCGGTGGCGTATCGCCGAGCAACTGCCACTGCAGCAAGAACGGCTTCAGATACTGGCTTGCCAGGGGCTCGATCGCCGTCGGCAGCAGGCTCAGCTCGGCGCCACAGCCCGAACCGACGCCACGCCCCAAGGCGGCACGCCCACGAATCCGCAGCAGTCCGGGCTGGTCGATTTGGAGCCCGTCCAGCACCCAGTGTCCCGGCAGCTCCCGCATTCGGGCCTGCACCTGCAGCGGCATCTGGCCGAAATCGAAGAACAACGGGTGCAGATAGGTTTGACCGGTATCGATCGTCAGACGCAACGGCCAACCGTCGCCGCCGGTCGCCTGTCCGACCGGCTTTCCGGCCTGCAGCCGTAGCCCGAGCTGCTGACCGACCCGCTGTCCTTCCTTGCTGGCGAAGTCGAAGGGTCTCAGCTCGACATCCAGGCTGAGCGCTCGCAACGGCAGCGGCGCCGGTGCCGGTCCACCCTGTCCGCCAGCCGCGCCCGGCGAACCGCTACGGGTCATGACCAGTCG
>JAGRHX010000033.1 GCA_020444775.1 Gammaproteobacteria bacterium | reverse complement strand
TCGACGAGGCCTGGATCCACGAGATTGCGCGCAAGCAGATCCTGCACGACCAGGCACTGTTCACCGAGCGCTGCCTCGAGGAGCCGGACAAGGTCAAGTCCGAGCTGCTGGCCGACGCGCGCAAGCACCTCGGCAAGGACTACGACATCGATACGCACTTCACGCCGAGCTATCGGCCCTGGCGCCAGCGTATCGCCTTCATCCCGGACGCCGATCTCTACAAGGGCATTGCCTCGGGCAGGGCCAGCGTGGTCACCGACGAGATCGATCGATTCACCGAGCAGGGCATCCGGCTCAAATCGGGCCAGGAGCTGCAGGCCGATCTGATCGTCGCCTCCACCGGCTTCAACATGAACGTGCTCGGAGACATCGCCTTCGAGATCGACGGCGAGCCGCTCGATCTCTCGAAGACCGTCACCTACCGGGGCACCTTCTTCACCGGCGTGCCCAATCTGGCCTGGGTGTTCGGTTATTTCCGCGCGAGCTGGACGCTGCGCTCGGATATGATTGCCGATCTGGTCTGTCGGCTGCTCAATCACATGCAGGCCAAGGGTGTCCAGAGCGTCTGGCTACAGCTGCGTCCCGAGGACCAGGACATGCCGCTGCTGGACTGGATCGACGCCGAGAATTTCAACCCCGGCTATCTGACCCGTGCCCTGCCGGTCTTGCCAAAGCGTGGGCCCAAGCGCGAGTGGGAGCACACCCAGGACTACTGGCGTGAGAAGGACGAGTTCCCGGCCATCGATCTGGACGGGCCGGAGTTCGTCTACGCGGGCGGTGCGGCATCGGCAACAACCGTGAAGGAAGTGGTCCGGTCGCAGGAGGAGGATGTGGCCGCGCTGGCCAAATAGGTCTGCTCGGCGCTGCGCGGTCAGCGCGGTTCGGACAGCTTGCCGGAACCGCCATCGAGTCCGCAGTCATGGGGCCTGCAAAGCGGTCGGCCAGAGCACGTCAGGTGGCGTAAGGGGGTTGGCTTCGTCGGAGTCGTCGATGGGGCACTTGTTCATCTCCTACGCACGTGTGGACGGCGAATTCGTCGCCCGTCTGCATGACGCGTTGAGCGCGGCGGGGCGAGAGATCTGGGTCGACTGGGACGGGATCCCACCCACGGACAATTGGATGGCTCGCATCGAGGCGGCCATCGACGCGGCCGATGCCGTGTTGTTCGTGTTGAGCCCGGACTCGCTGAGCTCCGAGGTCTGCGCTGCGGAGCTGGATCTCGCGGTCGGTCACCACAAGCGTCTGATCCCGATCCTGCACCGCGAGCCCAGCGGGTCGATGCGAGCCGAGCTCGCCGAGCTCAACTGGATCTTCATGCGCCCTTCCGACCCCTTCGAGGTCGGGATCTCGACGCTGCTGGAAGCGGTCGATACCGATCTCGAATGGGTGCAGGCGCATACCCGCCTGTTGGTTCGCGCGGTCGAATGGCAACGCAAGGGACGGGAGTCGAGTCTGACCCTGCGTGGCCGCGACCTGGCTGCCTTCGAGGAGTGGCTGGCGACGGGTCTGTCCAGGACACCGGCGCCGACCACGCTGCAGTCCGAGTTCCTGCTGGCCAGCCGTAGAGCAGCGACACGACGCCAACGCAGCCTGTTCGGCGCCGGCGCGATCGCGCTGATGGTGGTTGCCGTGCTCGGAACGGTTGCCTGGCTGCAGAGTGCCGAGCGGGCCCGGCAGGCGGAGATCGTCGCCGCCCGCGCCCTGCTCAGTCGGTCGGAGGCGGCACGTGACATCGCCGACGAAGTGCCCGGCGCGCGTGCCAGCCATGCCCAGGCGCTGCGTTTCGCCGCCCAGGCGCTCGCCCGGCTGATCCAGGCGCAAGCGCCGCTGGCCGACGCGGATCTGGCGCTCCGCAAGAGCTACGCGAGGCTCGAGAAGTGGCGCACGGTCGAGCTCCCACACGCCCGGATCAAGGCGGTGGTCTTCGATCCGACCGGCCGCTTCCTGCTGCGCTATCAGGACGACGGTCGGATCATCCGTCGCCCCATCGAGGCCGGGGAGGATGGCACGACCTTCCAGCGACGGCCGCATCCCGATGAGTCCGACATGACCCTGGCCACCGACTCAGGGGGCAACACCGTGGCCCTGGCGCTCGGCACGCGCGGTGAGGACGCGACGCTGAACGCGTTGGAGATCTGGGACATCGAGTCCTGCGAACGCCGGATCCGCACACCCTTGCCACGCTATGCAAAGATCGAGCTCGACCGCTCTGGCCGACGACTCGTGACGGTGGCCGCGGGCACGGCCCGAATCATCGACCTCGACAGCGGCGAGCCACGTACCCTGGGCACCGCTCCTGGCAGCGTGCGCGACGCGGCGCCAAGCCCCGATGGCACGGCTGTAGCCCTCTATACCAGGGTCCATGGCGATACCGCGGTTCGGGTTCGGATCGTCGACACCACGACCGGTGCCGAGCTCGGCGGCTGGCCATATGCGGGTCGGATTCGCCACATCGCGTGGCTGCCCGCCGGGATCTTCGTGCACGGCGATCGAGGGCATCTCTATACCCCCGAGGGCGAACCGATCTCGAACGCGCCGGTTGCCGGCGATCGAGTCGCGCTCAGCGACGATGGACTACAGCTCGCCGCGGCCAGCCACAAAGGCGCGGTGGGTGTGATCTCGATGCCAGACGGGCGTTCGATCGCGGCGGATCACTGGCGGGACGGTATCGTAGCCATCGGCTTTGGACCCGATGCACACTCGGTGGCGGTTGCCGGGGACTACTACCGCTTCCTCGCCAGGTGGCATTTCATGGATCGCGGCGTCTACGCCTTGCTGACGACGGCGGGAACGGCCGAGGGCCTGCAGTTCATCGATGGCAGACTCGAGGCCTGGCGCGCCGAGCACGCCGCGATCTGGGATCTGCGCTCGGGCTCGATGCCACGCAAGCTGGCCGACACGCTGGCCATGACCGACCCGGCGCGGCTCCCGGACAGCATCGCGGTCCCTACACCGGACGCGGCCAGCGACAGCGGATACGACATGGCCGTGGCACACGCACGCAGCGGTCGCGAGGCGGCAATCGTTGCCGGTGAGATGACCCGTGCCGGCCCTCGGCGCCGACTGGTGATTCGCAAGGCTGGTCAGGAGGTCGTCGGCCAGGCGCATGCGCCGGTCCTGGACCCGAGGCTCGCCAGCTTCCTGGCCTTCGCAGGTAACGACCACTATCTGGTGATTGGCACGCGTGATGGCCTGCAGGTCGTCGATGCGCAGCGCCTTCAGCCAGTCTCCACCCTATACCACGCCCAGGCAATCGCGGTCGGGCTCTCGGCGGACGGTCGCTGGGCGGCGACCGGAGACGAACGTGGTCGGATCAAGATCTGGAACGTGGGCGAAGGCACCCAGGCGCGGGAGATCGAAACTCCCGCGCGAGTCGCAACCCTGGCCCTGAGCAACGACGGGGACTGGGTGGCCGGCCTCGGCCCGGATCGCCAGGTCCGGTTGTGGACGCTGTCCCCACACAAGCTGATCGAGCAGGCCTGTCGTTGGCTCGAGGCGCCCTGCCCCTGACGGCCTGGGTTCTCGCACGCTCGATTGCGCAAGAGCGTGAGCCTACGGCACCAACCCAACGCAGATGCGAGCGCCATCGTTGACGATTGCGATGACGATTGTCTCGACCGCGGTCGAAGCGCTGCGCTACGCTCCGGCTTACGCGATTGTCGCGCCGCCAGGGAGTCGAGACGATGTTCAGCCTGAGTGCCGAGGACCGCGCCTTCCAGCAAGAGGTGCGTGATTTCATCGACAGCGAGTTTCCGCCCGATCTCAAGGCCAAGGCCGCGGCCGGCCGCGAGTTCACCCGTGACGAGATCGTCGGCTGGCACAAGGTGTTGAGCCGCAAGGGTTGGCTGGCACCTGCCTGGCCGGTCGAGCACGGTGGCACGGGCTGGCCGATCCACCGCCAGTTCCTGTTCGAGGAGGAACTCGCGGTCGCGGGATGCCCGGCACCGATTCCCTTCAACGTCAAGATGCTGGGTCCGATCCTGATCGCCAACGGCAGCGAGGCGCAAAAAAGCCACTATCTGCCGCGTATCCTCGCCTGCGAAGACTGGTGGTGCCAGGGTTATTCCGAGCCCGGATCCGGCTCGGATCTCGCCTCGCTGCGCACCCGGGCGGTGCGCGAAGGGGATGAATATGTCATCAACGGCAGCAAGATCTGGACC
>JAGRHX010000449.1 GCA_020444775.1 Gammaproteobacteria bacterium | reverse complement strand
CGACCTTGTCGATGTCGCCGTTGAGGGCCCCGTTGAGCAGCGCGCGCGTGTCTCGGATCGAGATCCGGCTCGCCTTGCCCGCAGGCCCACCGCTCCAGCCGGTGTTGAGCAGGATGCAGCGTGCCTTGTGGGCCTTCATCTTATCCTTGAGCAGCTCGGCATAGACGTTCGGCTTGAGGGCCATGAACGGCGCACCGAAGCAGGAGCTGAAGGTCGCGGTGGGCTCGGTCAATCCGACCTCGGTCCCCGCCAGGCGCGAAGTGAAGCCCTGCACGAAGTGATACATGACATCGTTGCCATCCAGCAGCGAAACCGGTGGCAAGACGCCGAAAGCATCTGCGGTGAGCAGCACGATGGTCTGCGGATGATCGCCCCGGGCGCCGTCGGCGACGTTCGGATTGCAGTCCATCGGGTAGGAGAAGCGTGTGTTCTCGGTGATCGAGCCGTCGCTCAGATCCAGCTCCTGCGGATCGGTCTCGGAGAGCGGCTTGCCGGGTAGCGGCGGCACGTTCTCGATCAAGGTGCCCGGCATGGACAGCGCGGCCGCGATGATGGGCTCGGCCTGCTTGTCCAGATCGATGAGCTTGGCGTAGCAGCCGTCTTCCAGGTTGGAGATGCCGGCCGCGGTCCAACCGGTCTCGTCGTCACCAATGAGCTTGCGGTCCGGATCCGCTGACAGCGTGGTCTTGCCGGTGCCGGACAAGCCGAACAGGATGGCGCTGTCGTTGTTGCCGCCGATGTTGGCCGAGCAGTGCATGGACAGGTATCCCTGCTCCGGGAGCAGGTAGTTCATGACGGTGAAGATGGTCTTCTTCACCAGACCGCAATAGTCCGCCTTGCCCAGGACCAGACACAGCTTGTTGCGGAAATCCATGATCGCGGCGATCTCCGAGCGCGTGCCATCGCGTTCGGGAACACAGCGGAAGCTCTGGATGTTGAGCATGGTCCAGCGCTTGTCGTCGGCGTTCTCGATGCCGTCGACGTGCTTGGGAAACTGGTTGTGGGCGAACATTGCGTGGGTCGCGAACTCACCGACGAACCGGTACGGGACCGCGTACTCGGGGTTGCTGCCCGCAAAAACGTCCTGCACGTACAGGTGCCCGCCGCGCTCGTTGATGTGTGAGATCACACGCTTGAGCAGACCCTGGTACTTGTCGGGGTCGAAAGCCTGAAGATTGTCCTTCCACCAGATCCGGTCACTGATCTCCGGCCAGCCGACCGCGAAGGTGTCTTTCACCGGGCGACCGGTGCAGTCGGGATCGGTGTAGAACATCAAGGGACCCTTGTCGCCGAGCCGGGTCGCGAAGGCCTTCTGCTCGTTGTCCGGACCATCCCTGCGAACACGGCCGCGGTCATTGCCTATCGCCTCGTGAAACAGCTGTTCTTTGCTCAGATTGTGCTTGAACGAAACATTCTTGATGCCGAACTGTTTCTCGAGCGCTGCTCGCAGGTCCATGGTGATTCCCCGATTTCTGTGGTCAATAGCGAAAACCGGCGTGTCAGCGCACACCGGTGGAAATTCTTCGGTTTTGGGTCTTGGTGCGTCGACGCTGGAAAAGATTGCCTGTCTGTGGGATCCGCTGTCGGCCATCGATACATATGCGTGTCGAGCAGTCGGCATGAGCCATGGTCAGCTCGGGGCACTGGCGTGAAAAATCAAGACCTAGGTGGCTGATAACGACACCCGCGCCCTGGTCCCGGCGCTCCGCATCGAGGGCACCGGACGATCACTTGTGAGAGCCGGCCCTCGAATACCCGCGTTCGCAGCGATTCGAGACCCGCGCCGGCTCCTATGATCTGGTGATCTGGCCGATGACCCGGTCGTGGACGCGCGCCACGCGGCATGCTCTGAAACGAACCCGTCAACAGGCGATCGGACATTGGGGGCGCTCGCGATGACCGCGGCTGCCGCGGGCGTCTCAGCCGCCATTCGAGCGTGACCCGGTCGTCGGTTGCATCGTCATCTGCTCGGGTCGAGTGCTCAGCTCGCCGAAGCTCGAAGCCTATCGGCAGGTCGTTGACCCAGGCAAGTGAGTATAGCCCGATGTGTGAACAGCGTCGCTTGCGCCCGGTCGTGCCACATCACCAGAGCTCCGGTCCGACCGGCAGCTCACGACGCACCTTGTACAGGGAGTCCAGGTCCAGCTCGCCATAACTCAGTCCGGGGCCGCCTGGATGCACCGAGATCACCGAGCCCCAGGCATCCACCAGCATGCTGTGCCCGTGGGACTGGAACTGTCCATTGTGCTCGCCGACCTGGGCTGGCGCGACCATGTAGAACTGATTCTCGATGGCTCGGGCTCGCAGCAGTGTCTCCCAATGCGCCCGACCGGTGGGGGCGCTGAAATTCGAGGGCGCAAACACGATCTCGGCATCTTGTCGGCGCAGTGCACGATAGAGCTCGGGAAACCTGAGGTCGAAGCAGATGCTCAGACCGATCCGGCCGAGACGGGTCTGGACCACCGGACACGGCGCGGCGCCGGGCACGATGCTGTCGCTTTCCTTGATGCTGACCGTCTCCAGGTCGACGTCGAAGAGCTTCTGCTTGCGATAGACCGCGATCTGTTCGCCGCGATCATCGAGCAGCACGCTGGTGTTGTGCACACGCTCCGCATTGCCGGCGATGCGCTCGTGGACGCTCCCCAGGAGTATGAAAATGCCGTGGCGCACCGCGAGCTCCTGAAAGCGCAGCACGATCGGATCGTCGAGGGTGAGGGCGTGCTCGAGCTTCTTCTGCTTCGAACCGATGAGCAGGAATACCTCTGGAAAGGCCAGCAGCGCGGCCCCGGCGGCGGCTGCCTCCTGGACCAGCTTCAGCGCGACTGAAAGATTGTGGTCGAAGTCGTCCGTGCTGTTGGTCTGAGCGAGCGCGATGCGTGTCATGCGACGATTCCGGTTTGAAGCCATGCCCGCGGAGCGTTGGCGGTCGAGCTCGTTGCGGACCTACATAGGATACGCGCCTTGCGGTCGAGCACGTGTGCCTCGGGGTCGTGCCGGCGACCGATCTTCCGGCCGCGCCGGCGTCGTCGCTGGTCTGCGCCGACGTGATGCTGCAACATGTGCGACGCATCGTTCAACGGGCTGTGGAGGAGAGTGATCCGTGAGAATTATAGTCAACGGCCAACAGGCTTTCGGACAGTCGGTCTTGCAGGCTTTGCTCGACCGCGGTGACGAGGTGGTCGGCGTGTATTGCGCACCGGACAAGGAAGGCCGTCCGTCCGACCCGCTGAAGACCCTGGCGGAAGAGAAAGGGCTACCGATCTTCCAGCCGCGCTCGTTTCGCAATCAGGACGTCTGGTCGCAGATGGCGTCGTTGAAGCCGGATCTATGTGTGATGGCCTACGTGACCCTGTTCGTCCCCGAGGAGGCGCTGAACATCCCGACCCATGGCAGCATCCAGTATCACCCGTCGCTGCTGCCGCTCTATCGTGGCGCGTCGGCGATCAACTGGCCGATCATCTGGGGCGAGAAGCGCACCGGGCTCACCATCTTCTGGCCCGACAACGGGCTCGACGAGGGGCCGATCCTGCTGCAAAAGGAGGTCGAGATCGGCGACGACGACACCCTCGGCAGCCTGTACTTCAA
>JAGRHX010000448.1 GCA_020444775.1 Gammaproteobacteria bacterium | reverse complement strand
GATCGCCGGTGATCATCTTGACGGCAACACCGATACGCGCCGCATCGCGGATGGTGTCGGCTGAGTCCTCTCGCGGCGGATCGAAGATCGGCAGCAAGCCGAGGTAGCGCCAGCCGCCGATCCCGTCCGCACGCGCGACAGCGAGCGCGCGCAAGCCCTGTCCCGCAAGCACCTCGATCGTCTTCTCAACTGCCTGCCGGTTCGCAGAAGGCGGCGCCACCAGGTCCAGGATCACCTGCGGTGCGCCCTTGCTCACCCGAAGCGCCTGCTCGCCGTGCTGCAGCGCCACCTCGGTACGCTTGCCGACCGGATCGAACGGGGTGAAGCGCGACAGGGTGTACGCCGCCAGCGCCTGCTCGGGTGGGCCGCCGGCCAGGATCGCCTGGTCAATCGCGTCGGGATCGTCGCGGTTCGAGGCGAGGACGGCGGCAAGCAGCAGATCGTCGCGTTCCACACCGTCGGCGGGCAGCACGTCTCCCAGGCTGAGCTCGTTCTTCGTCAAGGTGCCGGTCTTGTCCGCACACAGTATGTCGATCCCGGCAAGTTCCTCGATCGAGACCAGCCGCGACACGATTGCCTTCATGCGCGCCAGCTTCTCGGCACCGACCGCCATGGTCACCGACAGCACGGCCGGCAAAGCGACCGGAATCGCAGCCACCGTGAGGATCAGGGCGAACTGCACGGTCTGCAGCAACGGCGCCTGCCGGAACAGCGCGACCAGGACGATCAGCACGACCAGCGCCAGGGTCGAGAGGATCAGGAAGTTTCCGATCTTCAGCACGGCGCGCTGGAAATGCGACTGGCCGCCGGCTTCCTGGACCAGCTGCGCTGTGCGACCGAAGTAGGTCGCCATTCCCGTTGCGGTAACCAGCGCCGTCATCTCACCCAGCTTGACGATTGACCCGGAATAGGCCGCATCGCCGATCTTCTTGTCGACCGGCAACGATTCGCCGGTCAGCGCCGATTCGTCGATGCTGAGATAGTCCCCGCTGGTCAGCGTGACGTCTGCAGGAATCACGTTGCCCAGGTGGAGCGCGACGATATCACCCGGGACGAGCTCGCGCGCAGGCAGTACCCGCCAAACACCGTCGCGCAACACGCGACCGCTGGGTGCCAGGCGCTGTTGTAGCAACTCGATAGCGTTATCGGCCTTGCGCTCTTGCCAGAACTCGACGCCGGCGTTGACCAGCAGCATCGTGGTGATGATGGCAAAGTCGCCCCAGTCACCCAACACCAGCGACAGCATGGCCGCGGCCTCGATCATCCAGGGAATCGGGCCCCAGAAGTAGAGCAGCAGGCGCTCGAGCGGACCGATGCGCTCCTCGCTCAGCTCGTTCGGTCCGTAGCGTGCCAGACGCTCGCGAGCGACCTCTTCGCTGAGACCGACTTCGACGTCGGTCTCGAGGTCCTGCGCAGGAACTCCCCGCGCAGCGCGGTTCGCAGTATCAGTATCGTCAGACATGTGTGAGGTCCTCGTGTTCACGAGGTGCCACCGCCGATACCGTCGGGCCCGAACGCAGAACCCGAATCCCGGCCAGACCTCGGCCAGGGTGTCGCAGCCCTTGAACAGACCGGTGTGGCGACCAGGCGCGCGCCCGTCTATGACCAGGCGCACGGCAATGACGACCAGCTCCTTGGCGCGAAACGCCTGCGCCGGGAGATGATGTCGTCCGCCTTGCCGGCGAGCAGACACAATGGCGCGGTGATGTCGCTGAAATCGAGCCGCCAGCACCGATGTCGATTCGCGCCCCGGTCAGCACCAGCGGCTGGACCTCGTTCGCTTCGAAGGATGAACGTCGGTTTATTGATGACGGTCGAGCGAGCCAGTGTACGATCACGACTTTGCTCTGCTCTTTCCAGCGCTTTAAATTTTCTTCAGCTCCTGTGCAACCAGAGCCGGCATCGGAATAGCACCATCCGGATTGATGGCCCTGGACGGGCTCGTGATGGCGCTCTTCATGATGGCCCCCCATCGTTATCGAGTCCATATTATTTTCGAATGGCGGAATGTCTGCCCCCGCCGCGACCGTCGACTGGTATCGATTCACCAGCCTCGAGCGGCCCCACCCACCGTGTCAGTCGAATCGTAGCCCCCGCTCGACATAGCCACGTCAGCCCCGCACCGCGTGCGGTCACCGGGCAGGTCACGCAGCAGGAACACGAAAAGACCTGCTCGATCGAAGATTCGACGCAACGGATGTCTGGAGAGCAGACGATCGCGCATTCAGGAACGGGCGCGCATTCAGGAACGGGCGCGCATTCAGGCCCGGACAGCGTCTGAGCTGTGCGCCACGACTCACGGGTAGAATGTACCGGAGGGTCGGCACGATAGATGTGAACGACCTGCCAATGCACATGACGGCGGAGGCAGCACCTATGCTCGATCTCGAACAGCACGCCGATCCCGTAACGACGGCGCAGGCCGACGATTACACGCGCCTGCCCGTAGTCCCCGCTGGCACCTTCATCGCGCCACTTCAAAGACCGGCCGGGCTTGGCGCGGACTGGCTGGAGAGCCGGCAGCGGGGCTACACGCGTGAAGAGCACGCCGTCTGGAACACACTCTACGAGCGTCTGCTCGCGCTGCTACCCGGACGCGCATGTGACGAGTACCTGCAGGGTCTGGAGCAGCTCGGGCTCGGGCAGAACGGGGTGCCGTCACTGGAATGCATCAATCAGACGCTCATGCGGCTCAGCGGCTGGCGGGTGGTACCGGTGCCGATGTTGATCCCGGACCACGTGTTCTTCTTTCACCTGGCCAACCGACGCTTCCCGGCGGGGAACTTCATCCGCGATGCCAATAGCCTGGACTACATCCAGGCACCGGATGTGTTCCACGACGTCATGGGCCACGTGCCGCTACTCGCCGACAGCGTGTTCGCCGACTACATGCAGGCCTACGGCCGAGCGGGTTGGCGAGCGCTTCGCTACAACCGGCTCAAGGCACTCAGCGCGTTGTACTGGTACACGGTGGAGTTCGG
>JAGRHX010000447.1 GCA_020444775.1 Gammaproteobacteria bacterium | reverse complement strand
ATCCGACCGCGAGCCCCGCGAGCTCATCGCATGGTCACCAGTTCCTCGGCGCTGGTCGGATGGATCGCGACCGTGTCATCGAAGTCCTTCTTGGTCGCGCCCATACGGATGGCCACCGCGAAGCCCTGCAGCATCTCGTCGGCGCCCTGGCCGATGATATGACAGCCCACGACCCGTTCCTCCGGGCCCACCACCACCAGCTTCATGGCGGTGGCATGCTTGTGGCTGGTCATCGCGTAGTACATGGAGTTGAAACGGGCCTTGTAGACCTTCACCGCGTCGCCGTGCTGCGCGCGGGCCTCCTCCTCGGACAGACCGACGCTGCCGATGGGCGGATGCGAGAACACCACGCTGGGAATCATCTCGTATTCCAGACGCCGATCGGTCTGACCGTCGAAAAGCCTGTCGGCGAGCCGACGCCCCGCCGCGATCGCCACCGGGGTCAGCTCGAAATGACCGGTGACGTCACCGACCGCATAGGTGCGCTCGGCGCTTGTCTGCTGCCACGGGTCGACCTGCACATAGCCCTTTGCATCGAGCTCGACCCCGGCCTGCTCCAGACCCAGCCCGCCGGTGCGTGGCACCCGTCCGATAGCGAAGATGACCTGGTCGAGCCCGACCACCACGCCCGGGGCCGTGTCCAGGGTCATCTCCAACGAGCCGTCCGCCACCCGCTTCAGCGCGGTCGGATTGGCCTGGGCCCGGATGCTCACGCCATTCTGCTCCAGCTGGCTCTTCAGCTCCTCACGCAGCATCGTGTCGAAACTGGTCAGGGGCAGGTCGCGTCTCACCACCAGCTCGGTCTCGGCGCCGAGCGCCGCCAGCACTCCGGCCAGCTCGACCGCGATATAGCCACCGCCGACCACCGCCACGCGCCTCGGACAAGACTCCAGCTCGAAGAAGCCGTCGGAGTTGATGCCCAGCTCGACGCCCGGCAGGTCCGGCATACGCGGCTCACCGCCGACCGCCAGCAGCAGGTGCTCGCCGTTCAAGGTCTCGCCGTTGACCTCGATGCTGCGCGGGCCGACCAACCGGCCATGCCCCTCGTACAGATCGATCTTGCTCGACTCGAAACGGTCGGCGTAGATGCCGTTGAGCCGCCGGATGTAGGCGTCGCGCTCGGTCTTCAGCTTGTTCCAGTCATGCCCGCGCACGTCGACCGAGAAGCCGTAGCCGGGGGCATCGTGCAACGCATGCGCCAGCGAAGCGCCGTACCACATCACCTTCTTCGGCACACAACCCACGTTCACACAGGTGCCACCCAGACGGGCCGATTCGACGACCGCGCAGCGCGCGCCATAGCTGGCGGCACGCACCGCCGCGGCAATGCCGCCGCTGCCACCGCCAAGAACCAGAAAATCGTAGGTCTTGCTCATCACATTCTCGCTGTCATGTAGTCGTCGTATCGCACGCCAACGTGTGGCAACAGCAGCCCGGCACCCGGATGTCTGGCCAGCGCCCGCTTCAGAGCAGCGGGTCGTCCTCGCGCACCCGCTGATAGAAAACGCCGAAGGCGCCGGGACCGGCGTGCACCCCGATGATGCCCCCGGCCGGTGCCCTGAATGTCTCGACCACCTCGCAACGCCCGCGAACGTGGGCGACCAACCGCTCGCCGAGACTCGCGCCGGCCTCGTCGCCATTGCCGCGGTCCGGCCGCGTCGAACCGGTCCAGACCACCCCGAGCCGGATCCTGGAGCCCTCCGGCAGCCGCTCATCGAGCGCGGCCTGGGTGCGAGCCAGCATCTCGGCATCGCCGCGTGCCCGTGCCAGCGGCACGATTCTACCCTGCTCGAAGGTCAGAATCGGCCGCACGTCGAACAGCTTGCCGAGCAACCCCCTGGCCATGCCGATGCGCCCGCCCCGGCGCAGGTACTCGGTGCTGGCAAGCGCGAACACCAATCCGGTGTCGTCACGCCACCGCTCCAGCCAGCACAGGATCTGGTCGACGTTCGCCCCACTGGCCGCGAGACGCGCCGCGTTCAGCGCCAGCAGCCCCGCGCCCAGGCTCGCCGAGCCGCTGTCGAACACCTCTATACGGGACTGCCTGGCCAGCCGCGCCCCCTGGCGGGCCGAATCGATACTGCCCGATAACGCCTCGCTGAGCGACACGATCAGGACCTCCCGATCCGAGCGGATGCGTTCCAGCGCGGCCACGTACTCGCGCGGCGGCGGCTGACTGGTGGACGGGTGGTCCCGACCCTCGCCGAGCAGGGCATAGAACGATTCGGTATCCAGGTCCACCTGGTCGCGAAACACCCGGTCACCGAACAACACCTGCAAGGGCGCCATCTCGATGGCGTGCGCGCGTCGCAGCGGCTCGGGCAGATCGGCGGCCGAATCACACAGCACGGCGGCGGTGGCGGGCTGCAAGGCATGCTCGATGAGCGGCGGCTGACGGGGACCTCCACGCTCCTCGAGCTGGCGCTGCATGTCGTCGACCTTGCGCTCGCGGATCTCACCCTGACGCCCGGCCAGCCGGATCACCTCGTCCGGATGATTGGTATGGATGTGCAGCTTGAAGACGCGCCCGGTGCTGGCGACCAGCAGCGAGCTGCCATGTGGTCTGAACAGACGACGCAGGCGTTTGTCATCGAAACCGCTGCCAATCACCACCACCTCGGTGCAGAAACGTTCCTGCACGCTGGCCGGGTCGTGGTCCATGGCGGCATGGTCGATCTCGACCTCCAACACGGCATCGTCCAGCGCCGGTGGCGCCAACCCGAGCAGGCGGCGCGCTACACCGCGCAGGAAGTTCACGAAGCCCTGCGCGCCGGCGTCCACCACGCCCGCCTTCTGCAGCACCGGCAACTGGTTGGGCGTATTGGCCAGCGCGCGCCGGCT
>JAGRHX010000446.1 GCA_020444775.1 Gammaproteobacteria bacterium | reverse complement strand
AGCCCGCGGGTGCTGGTCTGCGTGCCGTGTGGATCCACGCAGGTCGAACGTCGCGCCATCCGTGAGTCGGCGGCCGGCGCCGGCGCGCGTGACGTGTTCTTGATAGAGGAGCCGATGGCTGCCGCGATCGGCGCCGGGCTGCCGGTCAGCGAAGCTAGCGGCTCGATGGTGCTCGACATCGGTGGCGGCACCACCGAGGTCGCCGTCATCTCCCTGAACGGCATCGTCTATTCCGAGTCGGTGCGGGTCGGCGGCGACCGCTTCGACGAAGCGATCATCAACTACATCCGGCGCAACTACGGCACGCTGATCGGTGAGGCGACCGCCGAGCGCATCAAGCATGAGATAGGTTCCGCCTATCCCGGTAACGAGGTGAAGGAGATCGAGGTTCGAGGCCGGAATCTCGCCGAGGGTATTCCGCGCAGCTTCATGCTCAACAGCAACGAGATCCTGGAGTCACTGCAGGAGCCGTTGTCGGGCATCGTCAGCGCGGTGAAGACCGCTCTGGAACAGACGCCGCCGGAGCTGGGCGCGGACGTGGCCGAGCGTGGCATGGTGCTCACCGGTGGTGGCGCGTTGCTCAAGGACCTGGACCGTTTGCTGATGGAGGAGACCGGTATTCCGGTTATCATCGCCGAGGATCCGCTCACCTGCGTCGCGCGCGGTGGCGGTCGTGCCCTCGAGATGATGGATGAGAAAGGCGTTGACGTGTTTGCCCGGGAGTAAACCGGATGACTCGAGATCGATCAGGCCGGCTGTCGACCAAGTTCAAGCCCCCCGAGCCGATGGGCCCGCGCAAGCCTCTGTTCATCAAGGGGCCTTCGCCGTTCGTCCGGCTGGTGCTGTTGGCCATACTCTCCGTGGCGTTGATGATGCTGGACAGTCGGGGCCAGCATCTGCAACAGGTCCGGGTCGCGCTCGGCACCGTGCTGTATCCGCTACAGTACGCCGTGCATCTGCCGATCCGCGCCGGCGACTGGATGGCCGAGAATCTGCACTCGAGAAAGGCGCTGCGCGAAGAGCTCGACATGCTGCGCACCGAGCATCTGCGTCTCAAGGCGCGACTCGAGAAATACGCCGAGCTCGAGGCGGAGAACACCCGTCTGCGCCATCTGCTGGACAGCGCCGAGCGGCTCGGTGACAAGGTCCTGATCGCGGAACTGCTGGCCGTGGACATGCATCCATTCAGTCGCCGCGTGGTGCTCGACAAGGGCCGTAACGACGGTGTGTATCCAGGCCAGTCGCTGATCGATTCCTTCGGCATCATGGGGCAGGTCGAGACCGCCGGGCCGATCTCCAGCCACGCGTTGCTCATCACCGACCCGAATCACGCGATACCGGTCCAGGTGCATCGCAGTGGTCTGCGTGCGGTCGCGGTCGGTGCGGGTTCGCTGAACATGATCAAGCTGGACCACGTCCCGAACAGCGCGGACATCCAGATCGGCGACAAGCTGGTGACGTCCGGACTGGGCGGCCGTTTCCCGCGCGGTTATCCGGTCGGCACCGTGGAGAGTATCGTGCGTAACAGTGGTCGGCCATTCGCTGAAATCATGGTTCGGCCAAGCGCCAAGCTGGAGCGCAATCGAGAGGTGCTGCTGGTCTGGCCGCAGGGGCGCGGCAAGGTGATGGACTCGAGCTACACGCCGAACGGTTCGATGCGGCGTTCGGCGCATCGCGGCGCGCACGCCCGGCGGGTCTCACAATGATGAGTGTGCCGACCGACGTGCGCAGCTGTGTCTGCCGGGAAGGCAGTCCTTGATGGCGCGCGCCAATCTGGTCATCGGTCTGACCTTCATGGTCGCGCTCATGCTTGGCTCCCTGCCCATGCCGGATTGGGCGGCGCTGTGGAGACCGGCCTGGGTGGCGTTGGTCCTCATCTACTGGTGCATGGCCTCGCCCGAGCGGGCCGGCGTCGCGGTAGGTTGGGTGGTCGGGCTGGTGATGGACGTGATGCAGGGCACCCTGCTCGGACAGCACGCCATCGCCTTCTCCCTGATCGCCTTCGTAAGCTGCAGGTGGCACCAGCAGATCAGGGTGTTGCCGCTCTGGCAGCAGGGCGTCACGGTCTTCGCCCTGCTCCTGGTCAGCCAGATATTCGTGCTCTGGATCAACGAGATCAAGGGCTTCTCCACCGACACTTGGGTCGCCTACTG
This sequence comes from Gammaproteobacteria bacterium, assembly GCA_020444775.1. Next base: position 890 of record JAGRHX010000446.1, on the reverse strand, counting down.
GAGCACGCCACTGGCCAGCATGGTGCTCTGGCCATGGGTGTTCGTGGTGCTGCGCGACGTGCGTCGCAAGTACGTCACCGCCTGAGCGTGGACCGCGTCGTCGCCGGGCCAACAGCGGGTCGCGGCCTGGAGTCGACGGTCTGGGGTTCACAGCAAGGATTCGATGCCACCATCCTCCGCAATCGCCGATGCAGCGCGTGAAGCCAGACTGTTCGGGCACCGCGCCCTGGTCGCCGCCGCATGCGTGGTGGTGCTGGCACTGCTGCTGCTCGGGCGCATGCTCCAGCTGCAGGCCATCGAGTACGAGCACTTCAAGACGTTGTCCGATGACAACCGGGTCAAGGTCCTGCCGATTCCGCCCACTCGTGGACGCATCTTCGACCGCAACGGGGTCGTGCTGGCGGAGAACATCGCGACCTTCAGCCTCGAGATCGTCCCCGAGGCGGCTCGTGCTGTGCCCGATCTGATCGCCGGGATCCGGAAGCTGGTCGATGTCTCCGAAGCCGATGAGGCCCGCTTCCTGAAGCTGAAGAATCAGTCTCCGAAGTTCGCCCATGTGCCACTCAAGCTCAACCTGACCGAGGAGGAGGTGGCCCGAATCTCGGTCAACCGCCACCTGCTGCCCGGGGTCGAGGTCAATGCCCGGCTGACTCGACGCTATCCACAAGGACACGCTGGCAGCCATCTGGTGGGCTACGTGGGGCGTATCAACGAGGCTGAGCTGAAGGTGCTGGACGTGGCCAACTACCGCGGCACCTCACACGTAGGCAAGACGGGCGTGGAGCGGGCCTATGAATCAACCCTGCACGGCCAGGTCGGCTACGAGCACGTCGAGACCAACGCCGAGGGACGGGTGCTTCGTGTTCTGGAGCGACACGACCCGGTTCCCG
>JAGRHX010000445.1 GCA_020444775.1 Gammaproteobacteria bacterium | reverse complement strand
GTTGCCTGGTGATAGCCGATGCCCTCCTGGACCCGGCCATTGAGGTCTTCGTTGAACGGCATGCCGATCTGCTGCCCGGCGGCGAGCATCGCCTCGCAGATGGTGCTCTTCTCACTGACATCGGAGACGTCCAGCGGCCCGCCCGAGCCGTGGACGTCGCTGGCGCCGCGCTGGTTGTTCTCGGACTTGCGGAAGTACGGCAGCACATCGTCGTAGGACCAGCCACGACAGCCCATCTGCGCCCACTGGTCGTAGTCCTCGGCCTGGCCTCGCACATAGACCATGCCGTTGATGGAGCTGGAGCCGCCCAGCACCTTGCCACGCGGCAGGAAGGCACTGCGTCCGTACAGATATTCCTCGGGCTCGGACTGAAGGCACCAATTGACCTTGGGATTGGCGACGTTCTTGCCATAACCAAGTGGAATGTGAATCCACAGGTTGCGGTCTTCAGGCCCCGCTTCGAGCAGGAGCACCCGGTTGCCCGGATCCGCGCTCAACCGGTTGGCGAGCACGCAGCCGGCAGAGCCGGCACCAACGACGACAAAATCGTATTCCACCGCGGACGGTCTCCAGCAGGTCGTGAGCTGCTCGCCGACCGATGACGGTCATGTCCGATGTCGGCGAGCAAACACCAAGTGGGTCGAACGTAAAGGAGCAGATCAATGTCAATCGATGGGCACGAAGATGGAGTGACGCATCCTGCCCTCGAGCGCCTGGGACAGATGACCCTTGCCGGTCACGTCCTCGACCAGGATCACCTCCCCGGCACCGATCACCCGCGCCTCACCATCGCTGGCGGTGATCTTCACCCCCGCATCCAGATTGATGATGTACTGGCGGCGTGGTGCCGGATGCCAGTCGAGGTCGTAGTCACCTGCGGTCTCGCGAAAGATGATGCCGGTCGCCGGCAACCGTTTCGAGTAGCGGCTCGCGCCGCGCTGCTCGGCCCATTCGATCTCGATATCGCGAAAATGTGATTCGCCGTTCTCGTCCACGTACAGATTGTGCACCCGCATACCAGGTCCTCCTCGGTTGGTCAGGGTCCCATCGGCTCGATGCGAGGCGGCGGGCGGCACACCGGGACTGCTCCCCAGCCCGCGCTATACTGCGCCGTCCGACCTGCATCGTCGTGCGACGGCAAAGACCGATGGTTCAGATAATCGTCTCCATTGCGCCCGTGTTCCTGCTCATCGTGCTCGGCCACGCGCTACGTAGAGGCGGCATCCCAAGCGTCGAATTCTGGAACCTCAACGACCGTCTGGTCTACTGGGTCTTGTTTCCAGCGCTGCTGTTCTACAAGACTTCGACGATAAGCTTCGCAGGTGGCGTGGTCGGGCCGTACGCGGTGGCCATCTATGGCGCGCTGGCTTGTGCCATCGGCTTCGCGCTGTTGTGCGCGCGGCTCGGCGGGCTGAACGGCGCCACGGCCGCCTCGCTGCTACAGGGTTGCGCGCGGCACAACACCTTCATCGCCCTGGCTGTGTCGGAGCGCTTGTTCGGCGGCGAGGGCCTCGCGATCGCCGCGCTGACGACGGCGCTGCTGATCCCGGTGACCAACGTCTCGATGGTGAGTCTCATCGTGACCCTGGTGCGCGAGCGTGGCAGCAGCGGCCTGGGACGCGCCATCGTGCGCGATCTGAGCCGCAATCCGCTGCTCATCGCGGTGCTGCTGGGGGTCGCGATGAACCTGTCCGGCAGCGGCCCGCTGCCGGTGATCCACGACATGTGTCAGATCCTCGGCAACGCGGCGCTGCCGGTGGTGTTGCTGTGCGTGGGCGCCAACATACGCGTCAAGGAGATGGCTGCCGGCGTGCTGCCGCTGTCGCTGTCCATGCTCGGCAAGCTGCTCATCTTTCCGCTGGCCATGTGGCTGCTGGCGCGCCAGCTCGAACTGCCCGCGGCGGTGGTGCAGGTGGCGATGATCTATGCCGCGGTGCCGGTCGCACCCGGTGCCTATACCCTGTCCAGACAGCTGGGCGGCGACGCGCCGCTGATGGCCGGCATGATCACGGTGCAGACCGCGCTCTCCTTCCTCACCCTGCCGTTCACCCTGATGCTGGTGCAGCGCCTGGCCTGATGCGGGTCCCGGGCGTCAGGCAGCGGAGAACCAGTGGCGGGTGCGGTTGGCGAACGCGACCAGCGACAACATCACCGGCACCTCCACCAGCACGCCGACCACGGTGGCCAGCGCCGCGCCGGATTCGAGTCCGAACAGGCTGATCGCCACCGCGACCGCCAGCTCGAAGAAGTTCGAGGTGCCGATCAGCGCACAGGGTGCCGCCACGTTGAAGGGGATACGCAGCCACATCGCGGCCAGATAGGCGATGGCGAAGATGCCGTAGGACTGCAGCAGCAGCGGCACCGCGATCAGCGCGATCAGCAGCGGTCGGTCCAGGATCACCTGGCCCTGGAAACCGAACAGCAGCACCACGGTGGCAAGCAGACCGATCACCGAGAACGGCTTGACCGCGGCGGTGAAGCGCTCGACCGGGCCCGGCCCGCCAGCTCGACCAGCGACGTCGCGCGCGGCTCGCGCCAGCAGACGCTGACGAGTGATGGCACCCGCGATCAGCGGAATCACCACGTACAGCACCACCGACAGCAGCAGGGTCTGCCACGGCACCTCGATGTCGGTCACCCCCAGCAACAGCGCGACAATCGGCGCGAAGGCGAAGATCATGACGATGTCGTTGACCGAGACCTGCACAAGGGTATAGGTCGCATCACCACGCGTGAGCTGGCTCCAGACGAACACCATCGCGGTGCACGGTGCGGCGCCGAGCAGGATCAGCCCGGCGATGTACTGCTGGGCATCGGCCGGGTCGATGAGGTCTGCGAACACCACCTCGAAGAACAGCACGCCGAGCGCGGCCATGGTGAACGGCTTGATCAGCCAGTTGACCACCAGGGTCACGGCCAGACCCTTGGGTCGATCGCCGATGTGCCCGAGGCTGGCGAAGTCGACGTTGACCATCATCGG
>JAGRHX010000444.1 GCA_020444775.1 Gammaproteobacteria bacterium | reverse complement strand
CGCATGATGGCGCCCTTGCCGAACTGCCGCTCGATCTGCCCCAACGCCGCGCTCAGCGCGCGCTGCTTGTCGTCATCCATGCTCCACCTCCACGTCTTGAAAATTGATCATTGCCTCGATGGGCCTCGATGGGCCTCGATGGGCCTCGAAGAGCTTCGAAGACCGCGCCACACGCCCGATTGTCGAGCCCCCTACTGTCGAGTTCATTGTTGCTGAGCATCGTGCTCCACCCGGTCCGCCGACTGGGTCGGCCTCGAAGGCCTGGACCGCGCGCGACGCAGGCCAGGACCGACAAGCGGGCCGCGATCAGCCGTGGCCCGGTTGCTGACGTCGCGCTTTGAAGAAACCTCGCATCAAGCTCGCCGCCTGCTCGCCACACAGTCCGCCCATCACCTCGACGTCATGATTGAACAGCCCCGGCTCGAACAGGTCGACCACGCTGCCGGCTGCCCCCCAGCGCTCGTCACGCGCGGCATAGACGACACGCGCCACCCGCGCATGGATGATCGCGCCCGCGCACATCGCGCACGGCTCCAGGGTCACGTACAAGGTGCTGCCCGTAAGCCGATAGTTGCCGAGCTGCAGGGCCGCCATGCGCATGGCGCGGATCTCCGCGTGCGCGGTCGGGTCGCGGTCGGCGATGGGCGCGTTGTGCGAGGCCCCCAGCTCGCGGCCATCGAGCACCAGCACCGCGCCGACCGGAACCTCGCCAACGCCGGCCGCCTGCTCGGCCAGACGCAACGCGCGGCCCATGTAGGCCAGGTCCGGATCGTGCCCGCCGGCGGCCGCCCAGCCGTCGGGCGCTACTCCCATTCGATGGTTGCCGGCGGCTTGCCGGAGACGTCGTAGACGACTCGGGACACACCGGCGACCTCGTTGATGATGCGGTTCGATACGCGCTCGATGAGCGCGTAGGGCAGATGCGCCCAGCGTGCGGTCATGAAGTCCACGGTCTCCACCGCGCGCAACGCGATCACGTGCTCGTAGCGACGCATGTCACCCATCACGCCCACCGAGCGCACGGGCAGATAGACCGCGAAGGCCTGGCTGACCTTGTCGTACCAGCCCGCCGCCCGCAGCTCATGGATGAAGATGGCATCCGCCTCGCGCAGCGTATCCGCGTACGGCTTGCACACCTCGCCGAGAATCCGCACGCCGAGCCCGGGGCCCGGAAACGGATGTCGATTGATGAGCTCGGCGGGCAGACCGAGCTCCAGACCGATCCTGCGAACCTCGTCCTTGAACAGCTCGCGGACCGGTTCGACCAGCTTCAAACGCATCCGCTCGGGCAGTCCGCCGACGTTGTGATGCGACTTGATCACGTGTGCCTTACCGGTGGCGGCACCCGCCGATTCGATGACGTCCGGATATATCGTGCCCTGCGCGAGCCACTGGATATCCGCCAACCGGCCCGCCGCCTCCTCGAAGATCTCGATGAACAGATTGCCGATCCGCTTGCGCTTCTGCTCCGGGTCGTCGACACCGGACAAGGCCTGCAGGAAGCGCGTCTCGGCATCGACCCGCTGGATGTTCACGCCCAGCCCCTCGGCCAGCGTGGTCATCACCTGATCGCCCTCGTCCTTGCGCAGCAACCCGTTGTCGACGAACACGCAGACCAACCGATCACCTATCGCGCGATTCAGCAACGCCGCGACCACGGACGAATCCACGCCCCCGGAGAGCGCCAGCAGCACGTGCTCCTCACCCACAGTCTCGCGGATCCGCGCGACCGCATCATCGATGATGGCGGCCGGGGTCCAGACGTTGGCGCAGCCGCAGATCTCGTGCACGAAGCGTGACAGGATGACGCCACCCTGCGGGGTGTGGGTCACCTCGGGGTGGAACTGGATGCCATAGAAACGACGCTCGGGATCGGCGATCGCGGCGATCGGCGCGTTGCCGGTCGAGGCAATCACCTCGAAGCCCGGCGGCAGATCCTCGACCCGGTCCGCATGGCTCATCCAGACGTCCAGCAGACCAAGCCCCCTGTTTTCCCCCTGGCCGTCTCCCTGGCCTTCGTCATGATCGGCGTAGCGATCGGCGATGCCGTCGAGCAGGGGCGCGCCCGCGGCGACGCTGAGCTCGGCATGCCCGAACTCGCGATGCGCGCTGGCCGCGACTCGCGCGCCCATCTGCGCGGCCATGGTCTGCATGCCATAGCAGATGCCCAGCACCGGGACGCCCAGCTCGAAGACCAGGTCCGGCGCGCGCACGTGCGCCGACTCATGCACCGATTCCGGTCCACCGGACAGCACGATGCCGCTCGGCGCGATCTCGCGCAGACGCTGCGGCTCGATGTCGAAAGCATGGATCTCAGAGAACACGCCCAGCTCGCGGATGCGCCGCGCGATCAGCTGCGTGTATTGAGAGCCGAAGTCCAGGATCAGGATGCGCTGGGCGTGAATGTCCGCCTGAGGCCCCGTTGCCACCGGCATTGGCGAGCGAGAAGGCGCTCGGAGCGGCGCGGCCGCCTCGGCGGCGGTATCGAGGGAGACAGGCTTGGGCGAGTCGTGCATGCTCAACTGCTGGCCCGGTAGTTGGGCGCTTCCTTGACGATGTTGACGTCGTGCACGTGACTCTCGCGCATTCCGGCGTTGGTCAGACGCACGAAGCGGGTGTTCTCGCGCAGCTCGCGCAGATCCTTGCAGCCGGTGTAACCCATCGCCGCACGCAATCCACCGAGCAGCTGGTGGATCACCGCGGACAGGCTGCCCTTGTAGGCGACCCGTCCCTCTATGCCTTCGGGGACCAGCTTCTCCAGCTCGCTGACCTGGTCCTGGAAATAGCGGTCGGATGAGCCATGCGCCTTGCCCATCGCGCCCAGCGAGCCCATGCCACGGTAGCTCTTGTAGGAACGACCCTGATAGAGCTCGACCTCGCCGGGTGACTCCTCGGTGCCGGCGAACAGGCTGCCGA
>JAGRHX010000443.1 GCA_020444775.1 Gammaproteobacteria bacterium | reverse complement strand
GAAGCCGCCGGCCAGCAGGTAGTCGCGCACTGCCTGCACCGCCTGCTCGTCAAGCTCGAGTGCGCCGGCTTCGACCAGGTACACGAACGGATGGTCGCGCAACTGCTCTGCGTCGATGCGCAGGGCATTCGCGTCGATTCTACAGTCGACCCCGGTCAGGCGTTTGAGGGCGCGCAGGAAGTGCTGGTCCGCGTCCGGAAAATCCATCAGCCAGCGCGGCCCCCAGGCATCGCCGTCGCTGGCGCCGTCGTAGATACCACGGGTGAAGCTGAACTCGTGCCAGTCGGTCCGCGGCTGCGCTCGCGTGCCGGGCGTCGTCAGGCCGAGCAACAGGCAGGCGATCGGCAGTGCCAACCACAGCTGGCGGTTCGAGCCGGATCTGGACAGGTAGATCGAGGGCAGGGTTGCTCGCATGCTCGGTCCGGCTTCAGATGAAGTGCAGCCGCAGGATTGATCGGGTGAAGCTCGAACGCAGGTAGAAGCCACGCGGCAGGGTGCGGGTCCGGGCGCCAGTCTCGTCCACGCCCCAACGACGGGCGCTGGCGTTTGCGGCCTTTGGCCGCAGTTGCAGCCAGCGTCCCTGGTGCGCGCTGATCCGGTCGATCCGACCGAGCACGATCTGCTCGACGATCTCTTCCCAGTCGGCGCGCAGCTCCGCGTCCTCGTCCGGCGACGGGCTCCACAGCAGACCGCTGCCGATCTGACGCTCGGACAGGGCAAGGTGGGGATCCGCCTGCACCGGCAGCCACAGCACGCGATTCAGCTTGCGTCGGACGGGACTGTCCGACCAACGGCCGATGGTGCTGCCCTCGACAGGCGCCACGCAGACATAGGTGGACTCGGTGGGGCTGCCATCGGCGCGAACCGGCAGGGTCTTCAGCTCGACCCCTATGGCCTCGAAATCCGGCACCGGCCGCGAGCCGGCGGTAGCACCTAGTGCGCGCTCGATCAGCTCGCCTACAAAGCCCTTGGCGCGGCGCTGATCCGCGGGCACGGCCAGTCCGTGGCGGCCAGCCAGCTCGGCCAGCGTGGATCCGGCGAGCGCGTCCACCCGGGATAGCAGCTCCGCCTCGCTACGCGGCGGCGCAACGGCCGGCGCTGCCAGTTTCAGCGGTCCGTCGTCCGGCGCAGCCAGGGCAGAGCCAGCCTCATCGAGTCGCCGGTCCGAATCGTTGCGCGTGCCACGGCTCATCGACGGATCCGCCCGGGACCGCACCAGAGCGCGCTGGCTGGGCCGACCATCGGTCCGACCGAGGCGGACGGCGTAGCCATGAAACCGCGGTCGGTGCGGGTGGGGGAGCAGATGGCAGCCGATCCGATCATGGCGTGTGGTCCAGGGGGACCGCTCGGACACGCAAGCTGCCATCGACCAGCGGACCTGGCTGGGCATCGAGCAGCGCCGGTGGCAGACGGGCCAATGCCCCCGGTAGCGGCGGGCGTTCGCACAGATACCGGCACAGGGCTGGTATCTGTGCGCGCGGCAGCGAGAGTCGTGCGCACAGCCGCTCGGCGATCCGTGCTGGTTCGGCCGCCGGTGTCGCGAGCAGCTCGTCGCTGTCCAGGGCCGCAAGACGGGGGCGCTGGTCGAGCAGCCAGCGCAGGCTGGCACTATCACAGCTGCTGTCGGCTGCGTGGTACACGTCGACCAGCAAGGTCTCGTCGTCCGCCCACCGCGATCCCGGGCCGCGAGCGTACCGTGCCGGTGTGTGCCCGGCTCCCGCTGATGACCCGCTGTCCGGTTTGCGACCGTGCAGGAACAGACTCACGCAGAACGTGCCGCTGGTGGTGTCACCACCGACCAGGGCGGTGTCCAGACGTCGCATCGCCGCATCCAGGGTCCGGGCGAAGTCTGCCAGCCAGTCACAGTCGACCTCGGGCAAGCTGAGGGCGAGGCTCGCCATGGCGGGTAGCGCATGTGTTTCGGCGAGTCGCCAGACGGCGCTGTTCAGCAAGGTCAACGCCGCCCGCTCGCCCTGGCCCGGACGTACCAGGGTCGCACAGCGGGCAGCCGCGTTGACACTACAGGCAGCCATCACCGCGGCGTCGTCACCGACGCCCAGCAGCACGTCGCTGCGCTGCGCGCCGACGCGCTCGAAGTAGCGCCGGATGATTTCGAACTCACCCGGTGTGGCCCGCGGGCTTGCACCGACCGGACTCACGGGCTCGTGCCCCACGCACCCGGTGGAATGCAACTGTTCGCCTCAGGAGCCGGGGGTGGCGCGGTAGCGCGCCAGGACCTTGCGCACATAGTCCTGGGTTTCCGGAAAGGGTGGGATCTTGTGGCCATGCTTGATGACCGCGTTCTCACCGGCATTGTACGCGGCCAACGCGAGCTGCAGGTTCTTGAACTGGACCATCAGGTCGCGCAGGTAGCGTGCGCCACCATATAGATTCTCGGTCGGATCGTGGGGATCGCGTACCCCGTAGCGCTGCGCGGTGCCGGGCATCAGCTGCATCAACCCCATGGCACCGGCCCGTGACACGGCATCGGGGTTGTAGTTCGATTCGGTTTCGATCACCGCGTGCATCAGCGCGGTGTCGATCTTCACCTCGCGCGCGATCTTCTCGATCAGCGGGGTCAGGCGGGTGCGATTGAGTTTTGCCTGTGGCGACGCGCCGCGTCTGCCGGGCGTGCGCTGCCGGGCGGCGCGGGTACGCATGATCAGCCGCCATCCCGGGCCCCTGGGGCGGTCGGTCAGGTGGGTGATGCCGTTGCTGTCCACCTTCTTGTAGATGTCGGCCGAACTCACCGGTGCCACGAGGATGGCGGCCAGCGCGAGCAGATGCACGGGCCAGGCGCGGCCGGCGCGGCGCGCGGCCGAGGTCCTCTCGGCGCTTCTGTCAAACCCTGCAGACATGCCGTGAATCCCTGTAAAAGTACTTATTTTCTAGATTCTTGTGCGCATAACATGAAGTAGTCTAGCAATTCTTGTAAAGAACGTGCTCATGGCATGCCGCGCGCGCTCGTGTCAGCGTGCGAAGTGATCGAAACCGCGCCTGCCGTCATCGACCGGACGCTCGTCCAACCAGACCTGTGACGTTCCAGCCGCGATGCTGCCGATGCGGGTCACCGTGCAACCCGCGGCCTGGGCCGCAGCCTCGACCGCCCGGTGCCGCGCCGGCGCGGCGGTGAAACACAGCTCGTAATCATCGCCCGCTGTCAGCGCGAGGCCAATGGCCTGGTCCGGGGGCAAGCTGCCGCGCAGCGCTGGTGACAGTGGCAGGTGGCTGCTGTGCAGTCGTGCATCGACGCGCGATGCCGTGCAGATGTGTCCGAGGTCGCTGAGCAGGCCGTCCGACACGTCGATGCAGGCGTTGGCCACGCCGACCAGGGCCTGGCCCAGAGCCAGCCGTGGGCTGGGACGATGCAGACGCTGTAGCAGCCAGTGGGCATGTGCCGCGTCACCGATCGTCAATCCACGGGTCTGGATGGCGAGGCCCGCACCCGCGTCTCCCAGGCTGCCGCTGACGTAGACGTCATCGCCGACGCATGCGTCCGCGCGGCGCAGCGCGCGGCCCTCGGCGACGGTGCCGAGCAGCTCGATGCTGAGCACCAGTCGTGGTCCGGCGAAGGTCTCGATGTGGCACGAGGTTGCAGCACGGGCAGGCAGACCGGCCGGCATGGCCGACCGCAACGCGCGGGCTCGCCAGTCGTTCTCGAGCTGTCGCGCCCAGTGATACTCGATGAGTCGGGCCAGCGTGTAGAGACGGGATGGGTCGTCGCCGACGGTCATGGCGTTCAGCTGGAACGGACGGACGCCCATCGCGGCCATATCACTCAGGTTCACGGCCAGCGCCTTGCAGGCGATGGCATCAGCGCCGGCGCTGGCCAGGAAATGGGTGCCCTCGACCAATGTGTCGACGCTGAGAACCCATTCCTGGCGGCGGTCGTGCATCGTATCAGTCGTCTTCGTCGGGCGTATCCGTTGCGACCGGCGCTGCGTCGTCCAGCGCCGGGCCGGCAGCACGTGCCGGTGGTGTCCGACGTGGTCCGAGCTCGTCCGGTCTGGCCAACCGGGCCAGCGCGTCGAGGACCGTGTTGATATAGCGATGACTCTCCGACGCGCCGAACATCTTGGCCAGCTCCACGGCTTCATTGACTGCGGCGCGCCAGGGCACGTCCACACAGTGCAGCAGCTCGAAACCGGTCAGCCGAAGGATTGCGCGCTCCACCTGATCGAGCTCCGCCGGTGGCCGATCCAGATGCGGCGCCAGGGCCGTGTCCAGGGCCTCGGCGTGCTCAGCGACACCGTCCAGCAAACGTCGAAAATAGGTCTCGTCACAGCCTCTATACCCGTCCCGGGTCTTGAACTGCTCCTGGATGATGCGCGGCTCGTCGCCGGTGAGCTGCCATTGATAGATCGCCTGGACGGCGCAGCGGCGCGCCTGCCTGCGCGCCACGACCAGGGGCACCCGTCGGCCTTTTCTACGGGCTGCTTGGGGCTCGGGCTGGGGATCGCCCTGGGGATCGCCCTGGGGATTGCCCTGGGGATTG
>JAGRHX010000442.1 GCA_020444775.1 Gammaproteobacteria bacterium | reverse complement strand
TCCGGAACGGGGTCACTCGGAAAGGGGACTCAGTCTCCAGTAATCGGTATGGGCGCCACGGCATGCGTGATGCCGGTTCGGTATGTCGCTGATGACACCTCGTGACCCGGCCGCCTATGGACTCGGGCAGCCGGCGACCAGGAACCCCGATAGTGGCTGTTTTCGACCGACAGCGTAACCCCTTCAGCCCCGGTCCGGCAGACTCTGTCCGGCCGTCCCCTTCACGCACACCGTGGTCGGCGGAGTCCGGACCGCAGACAGGTGCCGGTGCAGCTCATGATCCATCTGATGCACGCTGATGCACGAGCACGCCCCAGGCTGATACCCGCAAGTTGACGGCCACGACTCGGGCCACACCCGGCCACATGCAGCCGGGCAGGGTGCCGTGTCGCTGGCTGTACAGAACAGCAAGACAGGCTGTCACCAGTGGGTCGCCAGCCCTGATCCATGGACCTGTCGATGGAGCAGCGCCGTTCGCTACGGTCCGCCGCCGCTGGCCGATGTTCATTGGCGCGGTTCGGCTCCTCCGACAAGCGCTCGAATCCATCAGCACGAGTATATAAGTATCCGGGATTCGGTAACTTTTCCCGAAGATTCGGATGCCGGAGTATAGACCAGTTCGAGATCCGGGTGGAATCCAGCCCCAGCCCTGCATATCAGCGCGAACGCTGAAAAACCTCTATCATTTCGAAGCGGCGGCGCGCCAGGTCGATCCGGCGGCACACCGCCCAACGGCACCATCGCCCAGCCGCGCCATCACATCGATCACCGGGTAATCGACTGGACGTAGGCTTTGTGTCCCTGAGGTTCGTCTCCTACGCCCGCAGCGACGCGGGCGCCCACCGCCAGCACAACGAGGACGCGTTCATCGAACGCGGCCGCTGTGGTCTATGGGCCGTCGCCGACGGCATGGGTGGACATCGTCGCGGTGACGCGGCCAGCAGGATGCTGGTCGAAGCCCTCGGCGCACTACCCGAGCACGGCGCCGCGCCCTTGAGCGGAACGCTCGCGGGGGAGCTGGCCGACCGGGTCGACGCGGTCGACGACGCTGTGGAACGGGTCAATCACGAGCTACGGCTGTTGGCGGCGAGCGAGAGTGCGGGCACCATCGGCACCACCACCTGTATCCTGTTGCTCAGCCAGACTCACGCGGTCTGCTGCTGGGCAGGTGATTCGCGTATCTATCTGCTGCGTGACCGCCATCTGCAACAGTTGACCCACGATCATGCCCTGGTCACCGAGATGGTCGACCACGGGGTGCTGAGCGCGGAGGAGGCTTCGTCGCATCCGTATGGCAACCTCGTGACGCGGGCGGTAGGCACCTCCGAGCTCATGGTGCTGGACATGGAGATCCTCGAAGTGCGTCACGCGGATCGGTTCCTGCTGTGCACGGATGGCCTGACCCACGAGCTCGAGGCCGGCGAGATCGAGAATGCCCTGGTCGAGCACGAGGGTCGTGCCGCCTGCGATTGGCTCATAGAGCAGGCGCTGGCGCGTGGCTGCAAGGACAACGTGACGGTGCTGGTGGTCGATGTCAGCGACGCGGCGGGCATGGATCAGCAGTCCGCCGGCGCGGCAACCGGCGAGGACACGATGGACGAAGAGCTGCCGCTGGTCGACCCGCAGGACGCGACATCGTGCGACGGTGCCGGACGCCATGCGCGCGACGTCTCGCGGCTCGATGGGGACCGTTTGTCGGGGCGTTTTGAGCTCGGGCAGCTGGCAGCCAACCCGGCGGTGGCACGGCCTTGAGCCTGGAACGATCCCAGCTACGCCTGCTGTCGCAACGCTACCTGCGCGGCGAGATTGCCCGCCAGCCGTACAGACGCGCACGACATCGGCTCATCGAGCAGATCACCAGCGGCCAGACCGCCATCCAGCGGGTGGCCGACGAAGGCAGCGAAGCTGGTGGCGGCCGACAGCTGCGACCACGGCCAGTCTATCTGCTGGTGGGGGTCGCAGTGCTGGCGCTGGTTGCGGTGTTGCTCTGGGAGCTGCGTGACCCGCCGGATGAAGATGCCCTGCTGCGGCGCGGCTCACCGGCTCAGCAGGTCTCACGGACACGCGCCGTCGTCGAGCGCTTCGTTGCCATGCACGATTACAGCGAGTCCAGTCTGCAGGCCTTCGAACAGACATGGGCATCGCTGCCCGAAACGGAGCGCGGGCAGGCCGTGGACGCTCTGTGGTTCCGGTCCTTCGAGCGCGCACTGTTGGACGAGCTCGACGCTCAACGGGCCCTGGCCGCGAGCGACGCCAGTGGCCAGGCGCAAGACAAGGCGCACCGCCTGCGTGAGTTCGGCGAGACGCTGGGCATCGGTGCCCGCCTTCCCGCGCTGGATTCCACGCAGCTCGCCGCTCGCGAAGCGCCGGCGGATGCCGCCCCGGCCACGCCGGGAGAGGGCCTTAAGCTGGGCGAGAGTCCGGGCGAGAGTCCGGGCGAGCCCCAATCCGATACCCCGTCGATGCGCCCAAACGAGACCTCGGCGCCGACCACCGGTTCACCACAGCGGAGCCCCTCGGCGGAGGACGCGCCTGCCGCGCAGGACGGCGTGGTGCCGGTGCTGTTGCCGGGTCTTGGGGGCGATGAACCGCCGGCCGCCTCGTCGGCCGAGCCAGTCACCAGCGCACCGGACCTGGCGGCGGTCGTGGACGAGCTGCCGGTCGGCGAGCAGAGGGCCCCCACCGCCCCCGAATCCAGCGTTGCGCCCGTGCAATCGGCTCCGGCATCCGCATCGACCACACCGAGCCCGCCCGCACCGACCGGCCGCGTCGAATTGGTCGGCCCCACGTCTGCCGCCCCCTGGCTGGCCTCTCTTGCGGATGCCGACGTGCTCGTACAGCTGTTCGCGGTCAATACGCTGGACAATCTGCGTGCTCGTATCGAAGCCCTGCCGCCACAAGCAGCGGATATTCGCCTGCAAGCCCTCGAGTACCCAGGACAATCACCACGCTACCGTGTCTATCTGGGCCCGTTCGGCAATCGCGAGCAGGCCCTGGCAGAGGGCGTTGCCATCCACACGGCGTTGCAGGCCGACTCGGCAGCGCCCTTCACCATGCCCGTGGACACCGTACGTCGCATGCATGCCGAAGCGCAGAAGGTGGCGGTGGCGAGCAAGTACGCGCAGCAGGCACGCGAGCGGGCCGCGGCAGCCCGCGCCCGTGAGGCCGCCGACGCGGCACGCCGGGCGCAATCTCCCCCGCCCCCCTCGCCGACGGCCCGCCCACCGACGTCCGGACGCGGCGGCAACTACACGCTACAGCTCGCCGCCTCGTCGAAACGCGCCAACGCGCAAGCACTGATCGACCAGTACCGCAGCCTGGGTCTGGAGCTGCACGAGGTCGCTGCGGGACCTGCCCCTTATCGAATCCTCTACGGCCGCTTCCCGAACGCCGACGCGGCGCGCGCCGCAGCCGATCGACTGCCGGCGGCGCTCAGACAGCGCGTCGGCAGACCACTGGTCAAGACACTCGCCTCGCTCGGTCTGCGTTGAGCCCGCGGGCTACACCGCGCTGTAGCCACCATCGACCATCCAGGCGGCGCCGGTGACGAACGATGCTTCGTCGCTGGCCAGAAATGCAATCACGTTGGCGATTTCATCGGGTCTGCCCAAGCGCCCGATCGGATGGCGCTCGGCCAGCGCCGTATGCAGATTGGGATTATCGGTGATCGCCCGGGTCAATGGCGTCTGCACGAATCCAGGGCAGACCGCGTTGGCCCGGATGCCGTCCCGGGCGAACTGCACCGCCAGATCGCGAGTGAGCTGGAGCACCGCACCCTTGCTCTGGGGGTAGGCGTTGAAGCCGTCGGACAGTCCCAGACCCGGCGGGTGCACCACCTGCGCCATGATCGAGGCCAGATTGACGATGGCTCCCCCACCAGCGTCACGCATGCACGGCACCGCCGCGTGACAACAAAGCAGCGTGCCACGCACGTTGACATCCATGATCAATCGCCATGCGGCCTCGAAATCGGCGCCCTCCGGCACGTGCCGACCGGAGATGCCCGCCGAGTTGACCAGCACGTGCAGGGCGCCGAACTCGGCCCTGGCGGTCTGGATCATGGCCTCGACCTGGTCGCGTTCGGTCACGTCACAGCCCACGGCCAGCGCCCGGCTGCCGCGCTCACGCAACGTGGCGAGCAGTGCCTGCAGGGCTTCCGGGTCACGATCCGCCAACACCAGATGCGCGCCATCCTCAGCGAAACGGCGCGCGCTGGCCTGACCGATCCCCGAGGCCGCGCCCGTGATCAGGCAGACCCTGTCTTTGAGTTTCTCGCTCATACACCCCTCGAGATTTCCCGCCCCCAAAACTCGATGACCGGCGGACCTGCAAGTGCGCCGTGGCATCGCCGGCGCCCGATCGTACGTGCTGACGGATCGACACGACAGCCTGCACTTCGCGGCGCGCGCCTGCGACAATGCGCGGTGTGACGCGCTCGCCGCGCAACCGCCTACTCGTGCCCCGGGAGAACCAGACCGACCATGAACGCATCGAGCTCAACGCGCTTTCTCTACCCCGACGCCATCGTCAGCAGCCAGTGGCTGGCCGACAACCTGCACGATCCGAAGCTGCGGCTGTACGAGTGCACGGTCTACCTGCATTACACCACGCGAGCCGATGGCGGCCCCGCACCCGACAAGCCTTATGACGTGGTCAGCGGCCGCGCGGACTACGATCGAGGACACATTCCCGGCGCGGCCTTCCTCGACCTGCAGGCGGACCTGTCGGACAACAGCAGCCCATCGCACCTACGCTTCACCATGCTGCCGCTCGAGACCCTGGCCGAACGCTTTGGCACAGCCGGCATCGGTGACGAATCACGGGTGGTCCTGTACAGCCGTGCGTCCATGCAATGGGCGACCCGGGTATGGTGGATGCTGCGCGCGGTCGGCTTCGACAACGCCGCGATCCTGGACGGCGGTTTCGACAACTGGACCCTGGAGCAACGTGAGATCAGCACGCAGCCGCGCAGCCATGCGCCGCAGCGGCTCAGCGCGCGGCCGAGACCCGAGCTTTTCTGTGGACGCGACCAGGTCCTGGCGGCCATCGGCGACCAATCGGTGTGCACGCTGAATGCCCTGATGCCCGATCTGCACAGCGGCGAGAACCCGCGCTACGGACGCCCCGGCCGGATCCCCGGCAGCGTCAATCTGCCCGCGGCCGAGCTGGTGGACCCGCAGCGCAAGACCTTCCTCACGCCGCAGCAGACCGCGCAGGCCTTTGCCTCGGTGGGTGCGGATCGTGCCGAGCGAACCATCGTCTATTGTGGTGGTGGCATCGCGGCGACGCTGGATGCATTCTTGCTGCACCAGCTCGGGGCCCGCAACCTGACGGTCTACGATGCGTCGATGAGTGAATGGGCCCGCGACAGCTCACTGCCCATCGAGACCGATTGAGGTACGGGCGTATCCCGCGGCGAGCCGCGCGCCGGAATCGCACGGCGCTGACCGGTCGAAGCAACATCGTGCGGCTGGAGCACGATACGACCCGAGCGCAATCCGAATGGTACAGGCCGAATGGTACAGGCCGAGTGGTACAGGCATCGCGTCGTCAGCGACGGCGCGGACAATCTGCAGGCATTTCAGGGGCATAGCCCCGCAAGGAGTGTCGGATGACCGAGACAATCGAAACACGCCATAGTCAGGACGTGGGCAACATCATTGCCCTGGAGCACGTCAACTTCCAGATAGACCGTCAGGATTGGGCCACGCTGTTCTACGTGACCGGGCTCGGTCTGACCCGCGATCCCTACCTGATGGTGGGGCTCGAGAACATGTGGATAAACGTTGGTGCGCAGCAGTTCCATCTGCCCACGCGTACACCGCAGCAGGTGCTGCGCGGACGGGTGGGTCTGGTGCTGCCCGACCTGGACGCGCTGGCGGCGCGTCTGGACGAGATCGCGCCGCAGCTCAGCGACACCCGCTTCACCTTCACCCGGAATGGCGATCGGGTCGACGTGACCTGCCCATGGGGCAATCACATCCGCTGTCACGCTCCGAGCGATGAGCCGCGGGCCATCCGTCTGGGTATGCCGTACGTCGAGTTCGACGTGCCTGTAGGGAGCGCGGCAGGCATCGCGCGGTTCTACTCGAGGGTGATGGGTGCTCCCGGGGAGGTCGAGAACGATGCTGGCAGCGCGGTCGCGAGCATCACCGTCGGCGACGGTCAGCGGTTGCGTTTCCGAGAGACGACCA
>JAGRHX010000441.1 GCA_020444775.1 Gammaproteobacteria bacterium | reverse complement strand
TTGGCGATGAAGCCGGGCGTGTCGTTGCACGCCACCACCGTCTTGCCAAGGGCATGATCACAGAAGTCGCGGATTGCCTGGACCGCGTCGGCACGGGTCTCGGGTCCTGGCACCAGCTCCAGCAGACGCATGTAGCGCGGCGGATTGAAGAAATGCGTGACCATGAAGTCGCGTCTGAACGACTCGCTGGCTCCGAGGTTGAGCTGCGCGAGCGGGATGGTCGAGGTGTTGGAGGAGACGATACTGCCCGGCCGCCGCACCCGGTCCACGCGCGCGTACAGATCGCGCTTCACATCCAGGCGTTCGACCACGGCCTCGATGATCCAGTCCGCCTCGGCCAACAGCCCCAGATCGTCACGCAGGTTGCCGGTCCGGATCAGCCGCGCATTGCGGCGATGCATGAACGGTGCAGGGTCTGCCGAGAGCGCGCCCTGCAGCGCCTGCGCGGCGAGCCCCCCCCCATCGGGCGACTCGCCGAGCGGCCTGTCGAGCAGGGTCACCTCGACCCCGGCATTGGACAGATGCGCGGCGATGCCACAGCCCATCACCCCCGCACCGAGCACCGCGACGTGTCGAATCGCCATCACACCGCCTCCAGCACGGTGGCGATGCCTTGACCGCCGCCGATGCACTGCGTCGCGAGCGCGTAGCGCTTTCCTTCGCGCCGCAGCAAGGCCGCGGCCTTGCCGGTGATGCGCGCCCCGGTCGCGCCCAATGGATGACCGAGCGCGATGGCTCCACCGTCCAGGTTGACCTTGTCCGCAGACAGCTCCAGCTCGTCCATGCAGGCGAGCGCCTGCGCGGCGAAGGCTTCGTTGAGCTCGACGATATCGATCTGCGCAGCTCTGAGACCGGCACGCGTCAGCGCCTTGCGGCTCGCCACCACTGGCCCCATGCCCATGATCGCCGGGTCGCAGCCCGCGACCGCCATGCTGAGAATTCGCGCGAGCGGCTCGAGGCCCCGCTGGTGCGCGTAGTCGGCGCTGCACACCAACACGGCCGCCGCACCGTCTGTCAACGGCGAGGACGTGCCGGCGGTGACGCTGCCATCCGCCTTGAAGGCCGGTGCCAGCGCGGCCAGACCCCCGGTGCTGGTATCGGGGCGAATACAACCGTCCTGGGTCACCTCGATGTCGCCGCTACGCACGGCCACCAGCTCGTCATCGAATCGACCCGCTTCGCGCGCCGCGCTCGCCCGCTGCTGACTGAGCACGGCAAGCTCCTCCTGTCGTCGCCGATCTATGCCATGGCGATCCGCGACGTTCTCGGCGGTCTCGCCCATGCTGATGTAGGCCGCCGGGAAGCTGCTGGCCAGGGCCGGGTTGGGCAACGGGTTGAAGCCCATCATCGGCACGCGACTCATCGATTCGACGCCGGCGCAGACGAAGGCCTCGCCTGCCCGCATTGCAATCGCGCCGGCAGCCGCATGGATGGCATACATGGATGAGCCGCAGAAGCGGTTGACCGTGACCCCGGCCACGCTCTGCGGCAACACACCGGACAGAAAAGTGACCAGTCGAGCAAGGTTCAGACCCTGCTCGCCCTCCGGAAACGCACAGCCCAGGATGAGATCCTCGATGTCGGCGCCGTTCACGCCGCTGCGTTCCATCAGCGCCGCGACCACGCCTGCCGCCAGATCGTCGGGACGGATCCTGCTGAGCTGGCCACGCTGGGCCGGGGTGAACGGTGAGCGCACGAAGCCTGCGATCACGACATCGGTCATCGGTTGTCTCCTCGGTGTCATGGTCGGCGCCGCGTCGGCGCGTCACTTGATGAGACGGGCGGGGAAGCGCGCCGCACGCGCCCTGCGCACGAACTTGTTGAAGCGCTGTTCGAGCGCCCGCCGTGCCTGATTCTGTTCCTCGTCCAGCCGGCAGCGCCAGTCGCGGATGTAGGACAAGGCCCGTTCGGTCGAGCATGTGGGTGACGCCTCGGTCGCGATCGACCGCTGCAATTCCTGCAGCAACAGGTCCTGCACCTCAGCGTCCTGGAAGCGACCGAGCAGGTCCTGCAGCGATTTCAGCGACTTGCGAACCGGATTCTTCAGACGTCGCGGACACAGCGGCAAGAAAGCGTCCAGGGTGTAGCGCAATCGCTTCAACGTCTTGCGCAAATCGTGCAGGCGCTTGGGCTTGCTACGTCGCTTGATGCGATGGCCCTGCTCGACCGCGCGCTCGAACAGGCTGCCGATTCCCTCGACAGCCATGTGCGCGGGTTTCAGCGCGGCCCGGGGCGCGAGGCCGCGTGCTCGTCTTCGGCTGCTGCGGGTGGCCAGCTCGTCGGCGCCAGGCGGCACGGCAAGACCCTCGCGAAACGCCCGCCAGCGTCTACGAAACGCCGCGCTGCGCAGAAAACCACGCAAGGTCTCATGGGCCCGGCGCTGTTCACGCTCGCCATCCTCGATGAAGCGTGTCAGCACCAGCTCGCGTTCGGTCCGCACGGCCTCGGCGCCGGCTTCGGAAAGTAGCGCGCGGGCATCGGCCACCTGCACGTCGGCATCTCGCGCTGGCCCGGTCAACTCGGCGAGCTCGGCGAGCAAAGCGGCGCTGGTTTCGAGCAATCGCTTTGGGAACACGGCATGCATGTGCGGCAGGATGCTGCGCAGGCGACGCACGCCGATGCGATAGTCGTGCAGGAACTCGATGTCACCACAGTCCAGGAACGGTAACAGCTCCTCCAGGATCGAGGCGTAGTGCGCGCATATCATCCGGCAGGCATGGTCTGCGCGTTGTGCATCGGCGAGCCCCGGCACCGACCAATCCAGCACCTCACCGGGAGCACGCCCGGCAATGCGGCCGCGCAGGGCAGGGTCCGGCGATTCCGGCCCGAACGCCGTCGCCTGTCGCAGCTGGTCGCGTAGCGCAGCCAGCTCGGCATCGTGTCCGGGCAGCGGGCACAGCCGCAAGACCAGAGCCTCAGATGTCGCATCCGGCCGCTTCGCACGGCGCCGCGCGGGTCCGCGTAGCTGCACGTGCGGACTCATACCGGCATCGGCATCGCCGGCCCTGAAGTCGAGCACTCGCTCAACGCTCGAGCCGAGCACGTGCAAGCCGCGACCACCGAGCGCCTGCACGGCCGCGTCGGGCAACAACGCGGGCAGCGCACGCGGATCGCGAAGCCCGTTCAGACTCACCACGGCCTCGCGCGCCGACAATGGCGCGGCGAGCGGCTGCGCGACGATCGCGCGTCGTGCGATGGTTCGGGCCTCACCCAGGGTACGCAGCTCGAAGAGACTGCACTCGCATGCGCCGGGGCGGCCGCTGACGATGGCAGAGCTCATCGGACCGGTCTGCGGCTGCTGGCATTCGAGCACCAGCCCCCTGGCAAACAGTCGCCAGTCGAAGCTGTCCAGATAGGTGCGTCTGATGACACGACTGG
>JAGRHX010000440.1 GCA_020444775.1 Gammaproteobacteria bacterium | reverse complement strand
ACGGTGTGCAACATGGCCATCGAGGGCGGCGCTCGGGTCGGCTACGTGAACCCCGACCAGACCACCTTCGATTACCTGAAGGGTCGCGAGCACGCCCCACCCGCAGAGGCCTGGGACGCCGCGGTCGCCTACTGGAAGTCGGTCGCCTCCGGCCCCGACGCGGTCTACGACGACGTCGTGCGGCTGCGCGCCGAGGACATCTCACCCATGGTCACCTGGGGCGTGACGCCAGCCCAGAGCGTGGCCGTGGACGAGCCACTGCCGGCACGCGACAGCTTCGACGAGGCGGATCTGGCCACAGTCGACCTGGCCTATCGCTACATGGGGCTGAAGCCCGGTCAGCAGATGAGCGAGGTGGGCGTGGACGTGGTCTTCATCGGCAGCTGCACCAACTCCCGGATCAGCGATCTGCGTGCCGCCGCCGAGATCGCACGTGGCAACACGGTAGCCAAGGGCGTCAAGGCACTGGTGGTGCCCGGTTCGCAGCAGGTCAAGGCCCAGGCCGAGGCCGAAGGCCTGCACGAGATATTCATGCAGGCCGGCTTCGAGTGGCGCAACGCCGGTTGCTCGATGTGTCTGGCGATGAACAACGACAAGCTGGTCGGCAATCAGATCTGCGCCAGCACCAGCAACCGCAACTTCGTCGGTCGCCAGGGCAGCCCCAGCGGTCGTACCCTGCTGATGTCGCCGGCCATGGCTGCCGCCGCCGCGGTCAACGGCCACGTCACCGACGTGCGCGAGATGCAAGGCTGAGCGACGAGCCCACAAGTCAGGACTCGATACCGAATCAGATCTGCCCGCGGCGCGCGACGCCGCGCAACCGGAGCCCAGAGCATGAGCGACCAGAAGATCAGCCGAATCGACGGCACGGCCATCGCCATTCGTGGCAACGACATCGACACCGACCGGATCCTGCCGGCACGCTATCTGAAGCTGCTGACCTTTGCCGACATGGGCAAGTACCCGTTCTATGACGTGCGCCACGATGCCGACGGCAAGCTGACCGACCATCCGTTCAACGGACCGACGGCGAAGACCGCGCGGATCATGTTCGTGAACTCGAATTTCGGCTGCGGATCGAGCCGTGAGCATGCGCCGCAGGCCCTCAAGCGGTGGGGCATAGAAGCCATCGTCGGGGTATCCTACGGCGAGATCTTTGCCGGCAACTGTGAGCGTATCGGCATGCCGGCGGCACGTGTCTCGCCAGAGGATGCGAAACGACTGCAGGATGCGGCCGAGGCCGAGCCGGGCGTGGAGTGGACCCTGGATCTGGACCAGATGGTGATCAGCGGCGCCAACCTGCGCATCCCGGTCGAGCTACCGGAGAATCGTCGCAAGGCGCTGCTCGATGGTCACTGGGACACCACCGGTGTGCTGCTCGAGAATGTCGACAAGACACGCGAGGTCTATGAGCGTCTGCCCTACACCCACGGCTATCGTTGACACCACGTTCAGCGTCTTACATCGCGTGAGCAGCTGGCGGGCCCACCGCCAGCGCTCGTGCGCTTCAACCGTGCCGGCCGCGTCGTGAACTACCTGGCTCATCTGCTGCTCGCCGAGGCCACCGAGGACGGTCTGCTCGGCAGCCTGTACGGCGATTTCGTCAAGGGCCGACCGGACCCCACGCTCGCCCCCGGCATCCGACGCGGCATCGTCCTGCACCGGTCCATAGACACCTACACCGATGCTCATCCCATGCATCGTCGCAGCCGTGCCCGTTTTCACGGCACCCGACGGCGCTTCGCGGGTGTGATCGTGGACCTGTGCTACGACCACTTCCTGTGCCGGCACTGGGGTCGATTCAGCAACGAGCCGCTGGCGAGCTTCACCGCGCGGGTCTATACGCTGCTCGCCACCCGGCATGCCGAGCTACCTCCCCGTCTGGCGCGCATCGCACCACACATGGCAGCGCAGGACTGGCTCGGCTCCTATGCCGACCTGCACGCCGTCGGCCGGGCACTGGATGGCATCGCCACCCGCCGACCACGGCTGGCGCCGCTGCGCGGCTCGCTCGAGGACATCCGCCACCGCTATCCGGCCTTGCACGAGGACTTCGACATCTTCTTCCGCGACCTGCAGCGCTACGCGAGCCAGCGCCGCGGCGAGCTGATCGAGGCCGCCCACGACCCGACGGCAGCCCGGGCGACCTGCAACGACGGCTGAACTCAGGTCGTCACCCGTCAGGCGATCGCCAGACTACGCAACCCGTGACCGCTTCAGCGCGGCATCCGTCGACGCGCCATGCCCCATCGACGAACCAGGCCGTGCATACCGAGGGCTGCCGCCACAGCCACGGCAAAGCCCGTGTATGTGCCCAGTCGTGGGATGGTCAGGGCCAGGACCACGCAGAAACCGACGAAGGAGTACAGCCCGCCCATCATGCTGCGCAGCAGGATCGTGCAGAAGCCGGCGCCACTGTTGCGATGCGAGAACACCGCCAGGATCAGGGTCAGGATCGGAAACACCGCGAGCATCCCGGTCAGGGTCGGTCCCAAGGGCCTGGCCACCGCCGTGGTGAACAAGGTCAACAGTGCGCCCGCAAGCATCCTCAGACCGAGCTCACGGCGGCCCAGAACGACCGCCGGCCGGAACGGCAACGGCGTCGGGAAGCAGCGCGGCACCAGGAACAGGATGACTGTCACCAGCAACGCACCGACGGCCAGCCCCGGCCTGGCAACGGCCAGCACCGCGGTCACCATCAGCCAGGCACCGACCGCGCTGATCGCCGACTCCAGCCAGCTCAGACGAACCGCTGCCCAGGCGTAGACCAGGGCGAACGCGATCGCGCCACAAAGACCATTCAAGGCCGCCACCGCCGAGTCAGCGGCAAAGACCGGCCCACGCTCGATCGCAAGCAGGAACAGGATCGGCCCGCCCACCACCGGCAGGCCCGCCAGCCAGCCACCGATGGCCGGTCCCCAGCGCGCGCTGGCCAACGATACCAGACTCAGGAACAGCGGCACGAGCAACAGCTTGAGCATCAACAGTTGCATCGAAGCGCCTCCTCGAGGACGTGCTGGCAGTAAATGTGCGAACGGTTCGCGCTAACCTGGAGCGCGCGTGTATACCGCGCGTCGCACGCCTGCATCGCCGTCCCGGTGCAGTGGACCGGCTGCGCCCCCGGCACCGGTCCGTGCAATTATCGTATCGTGGCGATATCGTGACGGCATGAGGATCGATGTCCGATCGCGCGCAACCCTGCGAGCTCGGTCATGGATCGAGATCCCGATTCCCATGCGCTGCCCGGCATGAATTCCCGAACGGGATCCTCACAGGGGTGACTTGATCGCTCACCATGGTCACAATGGGCGCGTGGCTTGCCTGGAAACGGTAGGAGAAGCGCCGAGTGCGAACCTACATCACCTACAAGCTGTTGCATGCGCTCGGAGTGGCTTTCGTCATCTCCGTCGTATCCTTCTTCCTGCTGTTCTACACCGCGGATCCGGCCGCGATGCTGTTGCCGGAGACCGCCGATGATGCGGATATTGCCGCATTCCAGCGCGAGTTGGGGCTGGATCGCCCCTTGGTGGTGCAATACCTGGACTGGCTGGGCCGGATCGTTCTGCACGGCGACTTCGGTGCATCGTGGGTCGCCAAGGTCCCGGCCAGCGATCTCATCGGCGTGGCCTTGTGGCCGACCATCAAGCTCGCCATCGCCGCGCAGATCATCGCGACCGCGCTGGCCATTCCGCTCGGACTGATCTCGGCCGTGCGACGTTACTCCCTGATCGACAACATCGTCACCTTCGTGGTGCTGGTCGGTCAGGCGATGCCGCTGTTCTGGCTCGGCATCATGCTGATGATCGTGTTCGGCGTCTGGCTCAAATGGCTGCCGACCTCGGGTAGCGATACCTTGATCCATCTGATCCTGCCGGCCGTCACCCTGGCTTCCTTCACCCTGCCGCTGAACATGCGGCTGGTCCGATCGGGGATGCTCGAGGTGCTTTCACAGGACTTCGTGCGAACCGCCAGAGCAAAAGGTCTGGTTGAACGTAAAGTGCTGATGAAGCACGCTTTTCGCAACGCGGCCATACCGCTGGTCACGGTGACCGGGGTGCAGTTCGGCGCCCTGCTTGGCGGCGCGGTGGTGACCGAAACGGTGTTCGCCTGGCCCGGACTTGGACGCCTGGCGGTCGAATCGATCCAGGTCGGTGATTTCCCGGTGGTCCAGGGCGTGGTCCTCATCCTGTCCGCCTTCACCATTCTCGCCAATCTGGCCGCGGATCTGGGCGCGGCCTGGATCGACCCGAGGATTCGTTTCGACTAAATACCCGAAGGAGCACGAGCGGCACGCAATCCTGGCGAGCGTCCTCGTGCCGGTGACGCGGGCGCTGCGCGGCCGACACATTGGCCCCACGGACTGGGACACGGACTGGGAAACGGACTGGAGCACAGGCTGGCACGTCTCGAGATGGCCCATTCCTGACAGCGAGGGACCCGACCGGATGCAGCGACATGAGTGACTACGCAACCAAGCCCGGGCCGGCCTTCGAGCCGGCAACGGACAGCTCATCGAGTAGCGAGGCGCCACCGTCCCGAGCGAGGATCGTCCTGCGCCGGATGTGGCAGCTGCGTATGGGCGTGTTCGGTCTGATCCTGATGCTGACCTTGATCTTCGTCGCGGTGTTCGCACCGTACGTCGCGACCCACGATCCGCTCGAGCAGGACATTCTGTCGCGGCTGACACCGCCGAGCTTTCTCGAAGGTGGCGATCCGAGCTATCTGCTCGGCACCGACCAGCTCGGCCGCGATCTGTTCTCGAGGATCATCTACGGCGCGCGGATCTCCTTGATGGTCGGACTGTGCGCGGTCGCGGTGTCGATGGTGATCGGCGTGCTTATGGGGCTGGCCGCTGGATACTTCGGTGGCAAGGTCGACGCCATCGTCGACTTCCTGGTCAACGCCATGCTGGCTTTTCCCTTCATCCTGCTCGCCATGACCCTGGTCATCGTGCTCGGCGCCTCGATGGAGAACATCATCCTGGCCCTGGGTATCTCGAACTGGCCGATCTTCGCCCGCGTGACCCGTATCGAGACCAAGAAGCTGCGCGAGCAGGAGTTCGTCCTGGCCGCGGTGGCCCAGGGCCTGAGCCATTCACGTATCGTGCTCAAGCATATCCTCAGCAATCTGGCCGCGCCGATCCTGGTCATCGCCACGGTCGAGATCGCACGCGCCATCATTCGCGAGACCTTCCTCAGCTTTCTCGGCCTGGGCATCCAGCCACCGACGCCGTCCTGGGGTCTGATGCTGGCCGAGGGTCGCGACTACATGCTCACGCTGTGGTGGCTGTCCACACTGCCGGGGCTTGCCATCTTCCTGGCAGCCCTCGGTATCAACCTGGTCGGCGACGCGCTGCGCGACCTCTTCGATCCGCGCATGAGGAAGGGCTGAGATGGTGAGCGTTCCCGACATGCAGCCCGCCACCCGGAACGCGGCGCCAGACCGCGCCATTCTCGAGGTGCGCGACCTGAAGATGCATTTCCCGATCCGCGCCGGGTTGCTCAAGCGCGTGGTCGCCCACGTGCACGCGGTCGACGGCGTGAGCTTCGCCGTGCGACGCGGAGAGACGCTCGGTCTGGTCGGTGAATCGGGCTGCGGCAAGTCGACCATCGGCCGACTGGTGTTGCGTCTGTACCAACCGACCGCCGGCAGCATCATGTTCGACGGGCAGGACATCACGCGGCTGGATGGTGCAGGGCTCACCGCCGTGCGCCAGCAGATGCAGATGGTCTTCCAGGATCCCTACGCCTCGCTGAATCCTCGTTTCAGGGTCAGCGAGCTGGTCGGTGAGGCCTATCGCGTGCACAACAAGGACCGGGCCTGGCGCGAGCACGTGCGCGATCTGATGGCGAAGGTTGGTCTGCAGCCCGAGCACATGAATCGCTACGCCCACGAGTTCTCGGGCGGACAGCGTCAACGCATCGGCATCGCCAGGGCGCTCGCGATGTCACCTCGCCTGGTGGTTGCCGACGAGCCGGTGTCGGCGCTAGACGTGTCCATTCAGGCTCAGGTGATCAATCTGCTCGACTCGCTGAAGGCCGAATTCGGATTCTCCTTCCTGTTCATTGCCCACGACCTGTCGGTAGTCGAGCACATCGCCGACCGGGTGGCGGTGATGTATCTGGGCAAGATGGTCGAGCTGGCAAGCGACAGGGACCTCTACCAGAATCCGAAGCATCCCTATACCGAGGCCTTGATCTCCGCGGTGCCCAAGGCGGAGGCCGGCGCCAGACGCCGGCAGCGGATCATCCTGCGCGGCGACGTGCCCAGCCCCATCAATCCGCCGAGCGGCTGTCGATTCCACACCCGCTGTCCGAAGGTGATGGAACACTGTAGACGTATCGAGCCGCCGATTGTCGAGGTCGCGCCCGGCCATTTCGTCGCCTGTCATCTGCACCCTGGTGCCACCGCGGGCGCCGTCCAGGAGCGCGCGTCGTGAGCCCCGCCAACGAGTCCCATCCCATGGACCGGTCTTCGATCAGCACGGATACGTTGCTGCGGATCCGCGATCTGCGCACCCACTTCTTCACGCCCGAGGGGCGTGTGCGCGCGGTCGACGGCGTGGACCTGGACATCCGCCGCGGCCGCACGCTCGGCGTGCTCGGTGAATCGGGCAGCGGCAAATCGGTGACGGCGCTGTCGGTCATGCGTCTGGTGCAGGCGCCCGGACGCATCGTCGATGGTCGGATAGTGCTCGACGGACAGGATCTGCTGCAGCTGCCCGAGGACCGCATGCGCGCCATCCGCGGGCGTGACGTATCGATGATCTTCCAAGAGCCGATGACCTCGCTCAACCCGGTATACACCCTGGGCGACCAGATCGCCGAGGTCTTCATGGTCCACCGGGGCGCGAGCCGTCGTGATGCCATGCAGGGCGCGGTGGAGATGCTCGCACAGGTGGGGATCCCGAGCCCGGAGAGTCGGGTCAATGACTATCCGCACCAGTTTTCCGGCGGCATGCGTCAGCGCGCCATGATCGCGATGGCCATCGCCTGCCAGGGCAAGCTGCTGATCGCCGACGAGCCCACCACAGCGCTCGACGTCACCATCCAGGCACAGATCCTCGATTTGATGCTGGGCCTGCAGGACGAGATGGGCATGTCGATCATGCTGATCACCCACGATCTGGGTGTGATCGCCGAGACCTCGGACGACGTGGCCGTGATGTATGCCGGGCAGGTGATGGAGTATCTGTCGATCGATGCGCTGTTCACGACCGCCCGTCACCCGTACACCCAGGGTCTGCTCGCCTCCATACCGAGACTCGGCGCCAAGTTCGAGCACGGCAAGCAGCCTCTCAAGGAAATCCCCGGCGTGGTGCCGAACCTGATCCGATTGCCGCCCGGCTGCCCGTTCGCGGACCGCTGCGCACGCGTCATGGATAGGTGCCGCACCGCCAAGCCACCGTTGTTCAGATTGAGTGAGGACCACGGCAGCCGTTGCTGGCTCGCCGAGCGCGATGCGTTGGAGCTGGATTCGCACTCCGCTGGCGCGAGCGCCTGACCTGTACGTGCGCCAGACCGCCGCACCGGCCAGACGCTCAAGGACCTAGACGACCAAGGATGTCGATAGCCGTAAGAAGGGGTAACCGATATGAGACGATTGAGACGCACGACCCTCACAGCGCTTGTTGCGGTGCTCGCCGCACTGTCAGCGGGCATGGTGCACGCCGCCAAGGACTCGATGAACGTCGCGGCCTACACCAAGTTCCTGACCATGGAGCCGTTCCAGACCTCGTCCAGACAGATGATCCAGATGGGCTATCTGATCTGGGATCCGCTGGTGCTACGCGAGCCCGACACCGGCAAGATCATCCCGCATATCGCCACCTCGTGGCAGCAGGTCGACCCTACCACCTGGGAATTCAAGATCCGCGACGACGTCCGCTTCCACAACGGCAACAAGCTGACCAGTGAAGCCATTCGTTACTCGATCGTCGAGCGGGTGCTGGAAGCCGATCCCAAGTCACCGCGACTGAGCAACTTCAAGTGGATCAAGGATGTTCAGGTCATCGACGACACCACCTTCCGACTGATCAGCGAACAGCCGTACCCACTGGTGCTGGAGCAGCTCAACACGCTGTTCATCATGGATCCGGTGTGGACCGAGGAGAAGGGCTTCCAGTACGCGCAGGAGCACGCAATGGGCTCGGGTCCATACAAGTTCGTATCCTGGGACAAGGGCAGCAAGGTGACCCTGGTCAAGAACGATGACTATTGGATGGAGGGCATACCTGCCATCGAGAACATCGTGATCAAGATCGTCCCGGAAGCCTCAACCCGGCTCGCCGAGCTGTTCTCGGGCGGCGTGGACGTGTCGCTCAACCTGCTCAACGACCAGATGCCGAGCTTCAAGGACCATCCCGATTACGAGGTCTTGAACTTCTCCATCCTGCGCATCGACTTCTGGATGTTCGACGCCATGGGCCGGGCGTCCGACTCACCGGTCAAGGACGTGCGGGTCAGACGAGCCATTGCCCATGCCATCGATCGCAAGAAGATCCTCGACAATCTGGTCCAGGCCGAGGGCTACGAGGTCAACGCCCCGACCAGCCCCTATCATTTCGGTCATGACGACACGATAGCGGCCTACGAATACGACCCGAAGAAAGCCAAGGAATTGCTGGCTGAGGCTGGCTACCCGGATGGTTTCGAGGTCGATCTGTGGCAGTACGCCTCACACCAGAAGCTGTACAACCAGGCCGCCATGCAGATGCTGCGCAAGGTCGGCATCAAGGTGAACCTGAAGGATTACATCGGCAACACCCAGCAGATGGGCAAGCTGCGTCGGGCCGGCAAGATCACCGGCATCGGCAACTTCAACTGGGGCAGCTACAACGTCTTCGACTCCGACATGATCCTGCATCCGTTCTTCGACCTCGATGCGTCGAACAACTACGCGGGCGACAAGGAGCTGTCCGACTGGGTCAACGAGGCACGCACCTCGGTCGACCAGGCGCACCGCGCGGAGCTCTACAAGAAGGCGCAGCAACGCATCCATGATCAGGTCTATTGGCTGCCGACCTTCGGCGTGCGCCGCTTCTATGGCAAGCACAAGGACCTGGATCTGGTCGCCGGCGTCGACGAGGTGCCACGTCTGCAGTTCGCGCGCTGGAAGCAGTAATCGCATACCCGGAGCCGATCCATCCCTGGAACGCTCGGCCGAGCGTTCCAGGGATGGCATCCGGCTGGCCGAGCGCGGATCCACGGGCGCCCGGCTCAGTGTCAGATCCGCCCCTCCTCGACCGCATGACATGACACCTCGCCACCGGTCCGGGCAATGGGTGCGGGGACCTCCACCTTGCATCGCTCGTTCGCGTAAGGACAGCGCGGATGGAAGTGGCAGCCGGCCGGTGGATCGATCGGACTCGGCACCTCACCGGCAATCGCCTCACGGGCACGCCCGGCCATGTCCAGATCCGGGATCGCGTCCAGCAACAGGCGCGTGTACGGATGACGCGGTGCGTGAAACAGGGCGTGCGCATCGGCCCACTCGACCAGCCGTCCCAGATACATCACCCCGACGTAGTCGGAGATGTGATACACGACCGCCAGATCATGGCTGATGAACAGGTAGGTGAGCCCCAGCGAGCGTTGCAGCTCGCGCATCAGGTTCAGGATCTGCGCCTGCACCGACACATCCAGGGCGCTGGTCGGCTCGTCACAGACCAGGAACTCCGGATTGCTGGCCAGCGCACGAGCGATGGAGATGCGCTGGCGCTGGCCGCCGGAGAACTCGTGCGGAAACTTCTCGCCATCGGCGGCCGACAGCCGGACCTGCTCGAGCAGCTCGCCGACCCGCTGACGGATCGCGCCGGTATCGTTCAGCAGACCATGCGCTCGCAGCGGCTCGGCGATGATGTCCGCCACCCGCCAGCGCGGGTTGAGGCTGGCATAAGGGTCCTGGAAGATCATCTGCATACGCCGGTGCACAGGTTGCATGGCGCGTCGCGTTTGCAGGCTCGCGAGGTCCACACCGTCGAAACGCACCTGTCCGGCGGTTGGCCGGTAGAGTCGCACCATCAGACGCGCGACGGTCGATTTGCCACAGCCGGACTCGCCGACCAGGCTGAAGGTACGGCCACGGGGGATGTCGAAGCCAAGCCCGTCCACGGCCTTGAGTATCGTCCTCGGGCGCCGCTCCAGGACCCGTGTCAGCCAGGGTGGCGACACATCGAAATGCTTGGCAAGGCCACGGACCTCGACCAGCACCGGCGCACCGTCGGCATGCTCAATCACGACCCGTACCCTCCTCGCCCCTCGCCTCCTCGTCCTGTGCATAAAGCCAACAGGCAACACCCGAGGCCGAGCTCGCCTCGTCCTCGTCGGCCCGCGGCTGTGCACCGGCGGCTACACGGATAAGCTCCGGACGCTCGAGGTGACACCGCTCGAACACCTCGCTACAGCGGGGATGAAACGCGCAGCCGCTCGGTATGGCCGTCAAGCGCGGCATGGCGCCTTCGATCTGGGTCAGTCGCTCGGCGTCCTGACCGACCCGTGGGATACAGCCCATCAGACCGCGCGTGTATGGATGCAGCGCCGACTTCACCACGCGACGCACCGGCCCGATCTCGGCCAGACGCCCGGCATACATCACCGCGACCCGGTCGGCCGTCTCGGCGATCACCCCCATGTCATGGGTGATCAGCATCACCGCGGTACCGTGCTCGCTGCACAGCCGCTTGAGCAAGGCGATGATCTGCGCCTGGATGGACACATCCAGCGCGGTGGTCGGCTCGTCCGCGATGACCAGTCGCGGCCGCGCGCACAGTGCCAGGGCGATCACTACGCGCTGCCGCATACCGCCGGAGAACTGGTGGGGATAC
This sequence comes from Gammaproteobacteria bacterium, assembly GCA_020444775.1. Next base: position 4,415 of record JAGRHX010000440.1, on the reverse strand, counting down.
TGGTCGAAACGCGCCTGCGGAGAGGGGATACCGACCTCCGCCAGCAGCTCGACCGCGCGCGAGCGCGCCGCTCGTGCGCCGAGCCCGGTATGGGTGGTGAGGGTCTCGACCAGCTGACGACCGACCGTGAACAACGGGTTCAGACTGGTCAGCGGGTCCTGGAACACGATGCCGATGTCCCGACCGCGGATACGTCGCAGCTGCTCGTACGGCAAATCGTCGATGCGTTGCCCGGCGAGCCGCACCTCACCCGCGGCGATCCGGCCCGGCGGCTCGAGCAGGCCGATGATGGCGCTGCCGGTCAACGATTTGCCGGCGCCCGATTCGCCCACCACGCCCAGCACCTCGCCGGCGTGGATGTCGAAGGAGACGTCGTCGACCGCCACCAGCACGCCGCGTCGGGTCGGAAACTCGACCCGCAGGTTACGCACCTCCAGCAAGGCCGGCTCGGCAGGATGACTCATCAGCGCAACTTCGGATTCAGGGCGTCGCGCAGCCAGTCACCGAGCAGGTTGACCGCGAGCACCAGGATGACCAGCGTGAGACTGGGGAATATCGTCATCCACCACTCACCCGAGAACAGATATTGCTGACCTATACGGATCAAGGTGCCGAGCGAGGGCTGGGTCACCGGCACCCCAACCCCGAGAAAGGACAGGGTTGCCTCGGTCAGGATGGCGATGGCAAGCCCGAGGGTGCCAATCACCAGCACCGGGCCGAGCACGTTCGGCAGCACGTGCCGGATCATGATGAGCGCCGGATGAATGCCGATGATCCGGGCCGCGAGCACGTACTCCCGACCACGCTCGACCAGCGTCGAGCCCCGCACAGTGCGCGCGAAGTTCACCCACTGGGAGGCGGCGATGGCGATGATCAACACGTAGACACGCAGCTCGTCGTGCATGGCCTTCGGTAATACGCCGGCGACGATACCATTCACCATCAGCGCTATGAGGATGGCCGGGAAGGTCAGCTGGACGTCGGCGATACGCATGATGATGCTGTCCATGACGCCCCCGACATAGCCGCTCACAAGACCGAGCAGGGTACCTAGCAGCGCAGCCAGCAGCACCGAGGCAAAGCCGACCGCCAACGACAGCCGCAGACCGAACATGATCGCCGACAGCACGTCCCGCCCCTGGTCGTCGGTACCGAGCAGGAAACGCGAGCTGCCCTCGGTGCCCAGCGCGTCGCTGAAGCCGTAGGGCGGCAAACGCGCATCCATGAGGTTCAGGGTCGCGACGTTGCTGGTGTCGTGTGGCGCGATCCAAGGTGCCAGCGCGGCCAGCAGGAACAGGCCCAGGGTAACGGTGAAGGCCGCGACGGTGACCGGCGAGCGCTTGAACGAGTAGACCAGATCACCGCCCACGAAGCGCCGCAGCGCGTCGCGTAGCCGACGTATGCGTCCGGGAACGATGACCGCGCCGTGTGGTTCCATGGACGCCATGACTCAGTGGGCCCCACCGCCGCCGTGCTCCATACGCAGACGTGGATCGACCATGTAGTAGAGCAGGTCCACGGCCAGATTGATGAGCACGAAGAACAAGGCCATCAGCACCAGATAGCTCGACATCACCGGGATATCGACGAACTGGATGGCCTGCAAGAACAACAAGCCCATGCCCGGCCAGGCGAACACGGTCTCGGTGATGATCGAGAAGGCCAGCAACGAGCCGATCTGCAGACCCATGATGGTGATGACCGGCACCAGGGTGTTCTTCAGCGCATGACCGAAATTGATCGACCGGCTGCGCAGGCCGCGGGCCCGCGCGAACTTGATGTAATCGGTACGCAGCACCTCGAGCATCTCGGCACGCACCAGACGCATGATCAGCGTGAGCTGGAACAAGGCCAGCGTCACCGCCGGCATGATGATGTGCGACCAGCCCTTCACGGTGAACAGGCTCGACTCCCAACCACCGATCATCACCGTGCCACCGCGACCAAAGGTCGGCAGCCAGCCGAGCCAGACACCGAACACCAGGATCATGACGATACCGATGACGAAGGTCGGCAGGGAGACCCCGACCAGCGACACGGTGAGGAACACGCGGCTCAGCCAGGCGCGACGATGAAGTCCGGTATACACGCCCATCGGCACACCGACTGCCAGCGCGATGACCGCTGACACCGCCACCAGCTCGATGGTCGCCGGCAGACGCTCGATGAGCAGCTCGCCGACCGGCTTGCCCATCCGGTAGGAGAGCCCGAACTCGCCCTTCGCCGCGTTACCCAGGTACTTGAGAAACTGCACCGGGATCGGATCGTTGAGGCCGAGCTTGTCGCGCAATCGCTCGCGCTGCTCCAGCGTGCCCTCCGGTCCCAGCATGTTGTTGACCGGATCGCCCACATACTGGAACAACGAGAAGCTGATGAGTCCCACCACCAGCATCACGAGCAGGGCCTGCAGCAATCGCTGTACGATGAAGGCAATCATGGGTTGCTGTTCGAGATGACTGGGATACCCCGGTTCAGGCCGGCGCGAAGCGTGCGCGGCTCTCGTGGCACGGTGGCGGGCATCGGGCCGAACGCCACCGTGCCACTCGCGAGCCGGCCTACTTCATGGTCACATAACGCAGGTCGACATCGTTGAAGGGCCGCTGCCAGACCTTCTCCACGGTGTTGCTGCTGATACCCCAGGCCAGCGCCTGCTGGTGCAACGGGATGTGACCGACCTCGTCCTGATGGATCTGGAAGGCCTCGCGGATCAGCGCGTCACGCTTCGCCTCGTCCACCTCGACCACGATCTGGTCGGCCAGCGCCTCGATGCGCTCGTTGCTATAGCGGCCGCAGTTCCAGGTACCCTTGCCCTCGCCGTTCATCGTCATCAGATTCTGCAACGCGTTGTAGGCATCGTACGACCCGGGCGTCCAGCCGAGCATGTAGAAGCTGGTGTTGTTGCCTTCGGCACGCCCGATCTTGTTGAAATGCAGCGACTTGGTCTGCGCGTTGAGGGTCACGCTGATGCCGACCCGCTCGAGCATCGGCACCACCGCGGTGCAGATCGCCTCGTCGTTCACATAGCGATCGTTGGGGCAGTCCAGCGTCACCTTGAAGCCCTGTGGATAGCCCGCCTCGGCGAGCAGCTTCTTGGACTGCTCCGGATCATGGGCATACGGTGTATTCAGGTCCGCCTGAAAACCCTGGATGCCGGGCGCGACCATCAGACCGGTGGGCGTGGCGGCGCCGCGCATGACCACACGCTGGATGGCCTTGAGGTCGATCGCGTGCGCGAAAGCCTTGCGCACTCGCACGTCCTTGAACGGATTCTTGCCCGAGCCCTTCATGTCCAGGAGCTCGTCACGCCACTGGTCGAAACCAAAGAAGATGGTGCGTAGCTCCGGCCCTTGCAGCACCTCGACACCGGGGTCCGCCTGCAGCCGCGGCACGTCCTGCAACGGCACCGGGTACATCAAATCGATCTCCCCCGAGAGCAGCGCCGCCACGCGCGTCGCGTTGTTGGGGATCGGGGTGAAGACCGCACGTGTCACCGTGCCGTTCATGGCGTCCTTGTTCCAGTAGCCGTCGAAGGGCTCGAGCACCACTCGATTGTCCTGTACCCACTCGACGACCTTGAACGGACCGGTACCATTGGCATTGAGGTTGGCGAAGTTGGTCTTGCCGGCACCACGCACGACCTCGAAGGCCTTGTTCGCCTCGATGTACTCCCGGTCGACGATATAGAAATTGGGCATGTTGAGCAGCAGGATCGGGTCCGGACCCTTGGTCTCGATCTCGATCTCCAGGTCGCTGACCTTGCGCACCGCCTGCACCGAGGCAAGCGCGAAGGACATCTCGGAGTTCTCCTGGGTCTGACGCTCGAAGGAGTACACCACGTCATCGGCATTGAATGGGTTGCCGTTGTGGAAGGTGACGTTCGGCCGCAGCTTGAAACGCCAGGTGGTCTCGTTGACCCGGCTCCATTCGGTCGCGAGGTCAGGCTCCAGCGACAGATCGGGCTTGCGATGCACCAGCCGACCATAGATGTTGCCCTTCATCGTGTTGGTCGGCCCTTCGTTGTTGGCGTGTGGGTCGAGCCCCAGGATGTCGCCCGTGGTCGCGTAGCGAAAGGTCTTGGCGGACACGCATGTGCCCATGCCAATGAGTAGCGCGGCGATCCCCGCGGCCAGAATGCGCTTCGTGTTCATCCTCGTCTCCTCGCCGTTGATGGTCGAACCCGGCAGCACAGGCCCGCTGTTGGATGCTCATCAGTGCCCCGATCAGCCTCGATGAGCGCGGCAGCCGACGCTCCGCCTGCATTCCCCGGAACCCGTAGCTTGCCCCAACGCCGCGCCACTGGCGACCTCCAGAACCGGCTCGGCGCGCTTTTCCGTCACCATGGCCCGTGCGCGCCGTGCCGCGGACCCGGCTCAGGGATTGGCCACGCCGACCAGGGCAACGCCCACGACCACCGC